>NZ_PFNG01000128.1:7805-17255 GCF_002791875.1 Candidatus Aquicultor secundus
TTTAATCCATAAAATGGTACTATAGCGGTTTTGCGTTCGGGTAAAACTGTGATATACCGGCGCATAGTCAGGGAAGCTGGTGAAAGTCCAGCGCGAGCCCGTCACTGTAACCGGGGAGTAAGCCGCGGTATGCCACTGGTTTCGTTTGAAACCGGGAAGGCGTTGGTAAACAAAGATCCGGAAGCCAGGAGACCTGTAAATTCACGTAACGACCACTCTCGAGGCCTGGGGTGGATACTAAGAGTCATAACGGCGTTAGTAATCCCGGTGTCAAGTGGCCGGGATTTTTTATTTGGCAGACACTAGCTTAGGGGGCTAAGTGATGATCATAAGAAGACGGCTGGCTATTCTTTTGGCTGCGATAGGAACTGTGGCGATAACGTCGGCAAGGGGCGCAAACCTCCTCAACGGCAGACAGCTTAGAAAATTACACCGCAAGGAACTTTCAACTACGATCGGACCGGTATCGCTTATCCAGGAAGATATTTTCACGGCGTATAGCAAAGAAGAAATATTTTAGCATAGAATCCCTAATTTATTACATTTAGCATTGATAATTTATGAACAAGTACTAGCGCTGGCAAGCATAATGCTGTAATTTATAGATAGCTATTAATCACAAATTGTCACATAAGTTACTAATGGATTATTGCATACGGTAAGCGGGGAGGGAATCTTTTGAAACTGGAAAAAGAGAACAACAAGAATTGGATGAGCATTCTGGTCCTTTTCCTTCTAGCGGCGCTCGCGAGTTTTGTGGTTGCAGGTTGCTCGGGGGGCGGCGAAGAGAAGACAACCGGGGCATCTGAAGGAGGCTCACCGATCGCCAAGCAGGAACAAGCACAGGAATCACGGGTAAAAGATGTTAAGGACGCTTCGCAGCTCTATATCGACAACTGCGGCGCTTGCCACGGGCACGATGGAAGCGGCACCGTTGGCCCCTCCATAAAAGGGACGGCGTTTACCGTTGAGCAGGTCAAGAAGCAAATCGAGACCGGCACCAAGAGCGGCCAGGATGTCGTAATGCCGGGCTTCAAGGGCGGAGAGCTTTCGGATGGGCAGATCAATATAATCGCCGGCTATGTAAAAGACAAACTAAAGTAGGCCTCAAGGGGCAGTTAATTCTTAATAGTAACAAAAAGCAAATTACGAGAAGACATAGGGCGGAGTCAAGCCCCGTCCTATTTTTGTTAAGCGTGTTTATGGGAATAGACCGGATAGAAGCAGTGTTTAAGTTCTTCAGGTATTTGACATAGGGGTGATACTATGGCTAAGAAGCTCGTGTCAGGCATAATAGGGTTGCTGCCGCTTCCGTTAACCCTGGTAACCGTTGCAAATAACGAAAATGTTTCCGACATATTTACGGCCTCATGGATCGGGGTTTTATGTACCGACCCGCTCTATATCGGCGTGGGCATCAACGCTTCCCACTACGCGCATTCGCTGATTGAGGATAACGGCGAATTTACCGTCAATATCATGGAGGAGGGCTTTGAGAGGGAAATCGATCTTCTCGGAAGGCTGTCCGGGCGGGATGTCGATAAGTTCGAGCAAGCGCGCCTCACTGCGTATCCGGCAAAAGAAGTTAAAGCGCCGACCGTTCTTGAGGCCGCAATCAGCATTGAGTGCAAAGTCCAGGAAGTTTTACGTTTGGGAACCCATGACTACTATATCGGGCGTGTCGTGGCGACTCACGTTGAAGAACTGGTTCTCAAGGATGATAAGCTTAATGTCGAAGCCCTCAGGCCGATCGTCTTTGCGGCCGAAGCATACTGGGCGATCGGGCGGAAAATAGGCCAAATGGGTAAAACCGGTCGGTTGCGCGCCGGCTAGAAATCTGATACATTAGCCTTATTACCAGCAATAATACCTGCGTTGACTGTTAAATTCCACCAGGACACCGACGATGTATGCCTGCTCGATTAAAAAATAGCAAAATACTATTGACAAAAATACCCCTAGGGGGTATAAATAAAGAAAAAGGAGTGATTGGTTGATGGCAGAGAATATCGTTACTATAAGTGACGCTCAATTTGATTCCGAAGTATTGAAATCGAATAAGCCGGTAATAGTTGATTTTTGGGCTCCCTGGTGTGGGCCGTGCAAGATAGTCGGGCCGAGGCTCGAGGAAATTGCCAAGGAGTATGACGGAAAGGTGAAGATCGCCAAGATCAACGTCGATGACGAGCGCGAATGGGCGGGCAGGTTCGGCGTAATGAGCATCCCAACACTTATGCTCTTCAAAGACGGGCAGGCGGCCGGTCAAATTATCGGCGCAGTCCCGAAAGAAGAGATTATTCGCCAGTTTGGCCTTTAATAGCACTATTAGTTCTAAGTTTTAGTTTTTTATCTAACTTCTGCAGTTTGATTTTTGTTTTTTAAAGTTTGAACCGGTTCTACCGGTTGATTGGAGGGAATATGCCAACTTATCAGTTCTTTTGCGATGATTGCGGCAAAGACTTTGAGTTTTTCTTGATGAGGATGGCCCGTGATACGGATAAAGTATGCCCGAGCTGCGGGGGAGGAAACGTAAGACAGGTCTATCGCGACTTCTTCGGATATGCGGCGACGGGTCGTTCGTCAAGCGGCGGTTGTTCTGATGGTGGATACTCCGGCGGAGGCTGCGGAACCGGCGGCTTTAGCTGAGGAGGATAGGTACATTCGGGCCGGAGGCCTGAGTGATAACATACACCCCGCGTATGCGGGGGCTGGGAATATTTAGGGCCTTCTTCGGAGGGCCTTCATTGTTAAACATGCCTGCTTACCATGAATATCCGCACTAAGCGAGTTATGCTATACTGTGCCTGGCAACGGTACTCATGTTATACTATGGTGTGTAGCAAGAAGTATTCATCAAGGCTAGGTTTGGTGAAAGGAGATTGTTTTGTCGGAAAGAAAGACCGTATTAAAAGTACTAGGAATCGTTGCCATAATCGGGCTCTTGCTTATTCTGGCCGCAGGCTGCGGGGGCAACAAAGCCGCCGATAGCACGCAAGGCCAACAGACCAACGTGCAGCAAAGCGCGACACAGCAGACCGTTGTAAAGGGACCTCGCGTGCTGTTGTTCTCGGCCACTTGGTGACCGTCATGCAGAAAGGTAAAGCCGCTAGTTGAGCAGGCTAAGAACGAGTTCGAGAGCAAAGTCCCATTTGATTTTTATGATGTGGATAATCAGGCCAATGCCGATATGGCCAACAAATACGGTGCACAATACATCCCGACGCTCGTGTTCATCGGAAAAGACGGAAACGTTGTGAACAAGATAGTCGGCGAAACAACTAAAGATGTGTTAGACAAGAACGTTAAGAAAATTATGAATTAAGACCCTTATTGCAATAAAGGAGAGGTGAGGGCATGGCAGTTTATGATCGTGAAGAAGAGGCCAAACGGATTATAACGAGGCTGAAAAGGCTTGAGGGCCAGCTTCGAGGTCTCCAGCGATTGGTAGAAATGGGTGAGGACTGCGAGAGCGTTCTCACGCAATTTGCAGCGGCGAAAGGGGCGTTTCAGCGGGTAGGTGAGATTATTCTAGCCAGCACAATCCGGAATTGTGTTAAAAAGGAATCTGATGATAAGACTCCCGGTGAGAGTATTGAATCGGCCATTGCCCTTTTTGAGCAGTACGTAAGACATCTCCAGTAGTAAGTTTTTCTATAAGATGAAGAATAGAATCGGTTTTGCAGAGCCCGGCAAAAATGGCGTTAATTATGCCGTCGGATTTGCAGAAATCCGAAATTAATGGTAAAATTTTTTTCGCAGTGCGGATGTAGCTCAGTTGGTAGAGCACGACCTTGCCAAGGTCGGGGTCGCGAGTTCGAGTCTCGTCATCCGCTCAATAGTTTGGGAGGGAACTCTTTGGGAATGTTCTCTCCCATATTTATCACATCACGGCGACGTGGCCGAGTGGCTTAGGCAATGGTCTGCAAAACCATGTACACCGGTTCGACTCCGGTCGTCGCCTCCAATTCAATAAGGGCGCTTAGCTCAGGGGGAGAGTACTTCCTTGACGCGGAAGGGGTCAGAGGTTCAAATCCTCTAGCGCCCACAGGTCAGAGGCTTAGGATCACCAAGATAGGGGTTCTAGGCTTTTTCCGTGGGTGCATACTAAGTGCAGCGTGGCGTGAGCGTTCCCCGCTAATTCTCTTTAAGGAAAGTCAGGGCGATTCACCATAAAGATCTAAGCGCCGGCAAAGAAGGCCGTCATCATATACATGAAACATTAGTTTACACCCATATCCTTAACCGTGGCCCGGCTGGGGTTCGTAGCCCGGTAGATATGTTGTAAGGTTAAATAAGGCAGTTTTAGACAGTATTATATACCGATCCGCATAAGACACCATGATAAAATAGCGTTTAGTCAAAACAGGTGCATTTAGCATTGATTATAGCGACAAGTGATGTATTTCTAGAGGCGCCTTATATGGGCACAAATAGCAATTTTGGAGTATTATGCGGATCAGTATAAACATAGTTAGGCGGCCATAACAATTCCATGTTGCATTGACAAGTGTCACGTGATAGCTTACTATTGATGCATGATCAAGACGTTTGCCGATAGGCATACGCAAGAGTTTTACCAAAAGGGTAAATCAAAGCGTTTTCCGCCGGAAATCAATAAGCGGGCAATCCGCAAGCTGGAATACGTCGACTTGGCAACGGGTTTGGATGACTTGAAGGTTCCCCCAAGCAATCGACTCCACGAACTCGAACGAGAACGGCAGGGACAGTATTCGATCTCCGTCAATGATCAATGGCGCATATGTTTCCGGTTTGTCAACGGCGACGCCTACGACATAGAACTTACGGACTACCACTAAGATGAGGTGTAAAATATGAGTATTCAGAATATTGGAGAGCGTAAAATTCGACCGACTCATCCCGGCGAGATGCTGCGCGAGGATTTTTTGCCGGATTACGGCCTCACCGTGTCGAGTCTTGCTAGGGCGCTTGGTGTGTCGCGCCAGACGGTCAATGAGTTGGTCCGGGAACGTCGGGCAGTCAGCCCCGAGATGGCGCTTCGCCTCGCCCGCTTGTTCGGCAATACGCCGGAGTTTTGGCTCAAAGCTCAGCGTGCCGTAGATCTTTGGGAGGCAGCGCGGGCCAGCAAGAAGAAGATTGAGCGTATCAATCCATTGAGTGTCGCATAGCACTTGAAGTAGAAAAATGAAGGAGAATTAAAAAGCGCCTAACAAGTAAATCCAGCGGACGGCTAAGCGCCACCGCTGATTTCAGACGTTATGCCGCTTTATTGAGCAAGGTCGGGTGCGCTACTAAGACATCTGTATTCTCATATATCGAAGAGATGTGAAAGATGAAACAGAACAAACAGTTCACTTTTGCATACAACCCTCTGTTCCGAGTTATTGCAACTTGGATGTGGTGGTTCGTCGGTGCAGCATTGACAGTACTAATCATTTTGGCAATCCAAGGAGTGCAACTGGCATCGGCTTCGAAAGTGTTGGCGGGAGAGAGAGCATACCTTGCTGTATACATCGAGATCGTCTCCGTAGGTTTGCTTCCTCTGTTGTTCACTTTGATTTGCAGGGATGAATTGGCGCAATATGGGCTTGCCCGTCAGGGGTTGGCAAAGTCCCTGTTGCTATCATCGCTATTCGTAGTGGTAATGTTTGGTTTTGGCTATCTGATGACGGGGCGATTGATAACCGACAGTCGTCCAACGTTACATCTAGGTTTTCCCTGGAATCTTTGGTATGCTCTATTGGGAATAATCGCCTGGGGGCCATTGGAGGTTTTCTTCTTCGTTTGGCTAGTCGTCAATACCGACAACATATTCAAGAGCAGGATGAGAGCAAATCCCTGGGGACTCATCATAACCGTTTTGCTCTTTGCTCTGATACACATCTTAACCACAAACATATCGAACGCCATCTATACTAGTGCGATTTTTCTTGTTCTGGGTCTTATCTACAAATACACCCGAAACGTAGTCGGACCTATGATTGCTTGGGCTCTGATAAATGGGCAAGTATGGTACATAGCGCGATTGCTATTCTGAATTGTTAAAGCAGGCTAACAAAGCGTGCAGTGGACAGTGGGGATTCACCCCGCTAAATTGGATTTATGCTACGCCCAAGCAGAATCCTGCTCGCGGAGCGAGTACACGCCCGCCCCACTGCCACTAACGCCAGCCGTTATGCCCGAACAAATTCATAAGGAGAAACAACAATGTCTATTTGTATTGACTTTTTCTATTTCATGAAAAACGACCCTGACAAAATTCGGGAAGTTGTTCCCGCTCATATTGCATATTGGAAAAATAATAATTTTGAAAAGTATATCGGGGGACCATTTGCCGACAGAAGTGGTGGCTTAATATCTTTTGAGGCTATGGGCCTTGCAGATGCTACGGCGATAATCGAAAAAGACCCTTTTATCGTTCATGGCTTGATTGCAGAAAAATGGATAAAGGAATGGATGCCCGAAAAGTAAAAGACAGTCTAAATCGATTGCTTCAGCATCTCCCGGTAAAGATGCCGTCCACAGGATGGTCGTTTGCATGCACCGCCCCCTGCCGATGCAGTAATTCCTGAAAACGAACCATGGACGTGCATGTTCAGTTGAACGTGATTGCAAATGGTAAACCGGGCTGCCTTCCCGCTCAAAATGCCGGGTGTAGCGGGGCATCATGTTATTTGGGATTCAAGGCTCCATCGAAAACCGCAGGCCGTTTTCTGGCCGAAAAGAGAGGTTTAAGAAAAACGCCGTCCTCGGACAAGCTTTTTACGAAAATATCGGTGCCCACGCTGCGGAAGCTGAATCCTTGATTTGGGAAACCATTGACAACACCGATGAACGTACAGGAATTGAAGTTGTTAATTTGTGGGTGGATGCTATTAATCTGGCCGGACTTGTAACATTATCCAATTATGACCGCCCCAATAACGAAAACGTGGATATTCCTTTTGCATCAGGTTGCCAAAGTATCTGGTCCCCGTTTACCCCTCAGCCCTACGGGCAGCAGCTCAACTCGGGGCGTTAGGCGGAGAGGCTGCTTGACATACACAATATGGTATAGTACATTTATGATATGTGGGAAATTTATGAGCACCGGCGCGTTGCTAAAGAGATGGAACAATTACCTATTCAGGTCCTCAAACGTTATGAAAAATGGAAAGATATTGTAAGAATAACGGGACCGGAGGGGCTCAGACTCATCAAGGGATTCCATGATGAAGCTTTACATGGTGAACATAAAGGACATCGAGCTTCTAGATTGGGATACCAGTATCGGCTGATTTATAAAGTGGTTTCTCAAGAAGTTATTGTCTTAGTGATTGATATAACTGCTCACGACTATCGAAGGAGGTAAAAATATGAATCTCAAGGAATATCGTAAAGCGACGAAGACTCTTGATGTCTCAATTGGTGAATCTGTACGTATTATCCGAGAACTTCAAGGTCTAAGTCAAAATGAACTCTCAAGCTTGACAAAGATCCCCCAGTCAACAATTTCTGCAATAGAGAACGATCGAGTAAATCTTGGAGTTGAGCGTGCAAAGGCTCTTGCTCGCGCTCTAAAGTGTCATCCTGCAGTGTTATTGTTTCCAGGTTGGGATGTCAACGAAGAGTCCGTGGCCTAACCAACGCGCGTAGTCAACAAAGGGAAGTATTCGCTGGTCTTGCAGTCAATAGGGCGACTGACGCCCGAGCGTTAGGTCTTCGAAGTAAGGAAACCAAACAAACCTATTGAAAAATATGATAAAATTAAAGAGCGAACGTGTAAGAGGTGAGGATATGAGATTGGTTCTACAAGTTGAACAAGAAGTTGATGGGCGATGGTTAGCTGAAATCGCTGAACTTCCCGGTGTAATGGCTTACGGACAGACGCCAAATGAGGCAAGGGCAAAGGCTCAAGCACTTGCTTTGCGCGTTATAGCTGATCGCCTCGAACACGGCGAAGAAAGCCCAGATTTACAAAACATTACCTTTGCGGCCGCATAAGTACCTGGCCGAGCACACGCGCGAGGCAAGTGCTTGCTGCTCTACTACGAATAGGGTGGGTGGTCAAACGCGAATCGGGTTCCTCGCACAAGGTCCTATCAAGATCGGGATATCCAGATTACACTTTTGCTTTTCATGACAAAGAGGAAATCGGCCCTAAGATGCTTTCACGCATTTCGAAACATACCGGATTGCGACCAGAGGATTTATAGTGTGCCGATAGGACGTTTGGATACGGTAACCGTCACCGGCCGACCTTTAAATACCGCCTTCACTTTATGATTCTTCAATAGCAGTTCAACTCTTAGGGTACGTTCGAAGATAATTTTAGAGAGGATTATATGCCGATCCATATAACGCGCCATGATAAAACAGCATTTCTTCAAAACAGATGCACTTAGCATGGATTATAGCGACAATTGGTGTATTTCTGGAGGCGTCTTATATGGGCACAAATAGCAATTTTGGAGTATTATGCGGGTCGGTATAAGCATAGTTATGTTAATAAATAAAATACCTACCTACCTATGGATGGGAAAATATTGAATATAAAGCAAGGCATTAAGGTCAAAATAGTATTAAAACAAGACCAAAAAAGCGGCAAACTAACCGAAGGAGTTGTCAAAGATATTTTGACAAAGTCTCCTTCACATCCTCATGGCATAAAAGTAAGATTAACTAGTGGAGAGATAGGACGAGTCAAAGAGATATGCAAATGACACTTCTCATTGGCGCTTTTTACTAAACCGAATGCCCTGCACTCAACCGTTGTTCTTTTAACCGGTCGTTGTAAAATGAAGTGCAAACCTAACAATCCATTCCAGCGGATGCTTAAACGGCCAAAAACACGCCGTTTAACCACCACTGAATTAAAGCGTTAGGAATTAAAATCAAATGATAACAACGATATTAATAAAATTAATATCGAATAGCAGTCTATGAATCATAGCGGTATACTAAAGTAAGAATAAGAAAAAGGAGTTGACAATATGACTATCAAAACAAATGAATTAATTTCCATGGTTGAGTCGCTTCCTGTAGACATAAAAACGAAACTGGTTGAAAAAATTCTAGATAGCTTGCATCCATCGCAAAAAGAGATAGATGTGTTATGGGCAAAAGAAGCTGAAAAACGGATCGATGAAATCGGAACCGGTAAAGTCAAAACCATACCTGGCAAAGACGTTTTTAAAGAAATCAATCAGAAGCTCGCGAAATGAAATACTCCTTTCACCCCGACGCAAAGAAAGAGCTCTTAGAGGTGACCGATTACTTTGAAGAATGTCGTTTCGATCTTGGCCGGGAATTTGCAAAAGAAGTTTACTCGACAATTCAAAGAATAATTAGTTTCCCTTTGGCTTGGTCCGGTTTTTCGAAAAACACGAGGCGCTGCCTAACAAACCGATTCCCTTTTGCGGTAGTCTATCAAGTCGTCGATGATGAAATTATAATTATCGCGATTATGCAGCTAAACAGAAAACCTGGCTA
>NZ_PFNG01000235.1:0-1450 GCF_002791875.1 Candidatus Aquicultor secundus
GTCAAGCATCGTGATAACCCGTGCCGCCGCTTCATATGCCCTCTGGTACTTGATCATATTCGTCGCTTCTTCATCCAGAGAAACACCGGAGACCGATTGGCGGTGATTTTCTATCAAGTCGTAATAGAGCTTACTGTTGGTAATCATCCTGCCTGATTCCTGGGATTCGATACCGAGATTTGTGACCGTTGATCGATAAAAATCATTCATCGTGACGTTGTTGCCGTCGATCGTCAGCAGTGTATCTTTGAGCTTACCGATAGCCAGGGCGTTCGAATTATCCCCAGGTATAGCAGCAGCATCCGTTGCCGCCGCCACGTGTGTTGGGTCATCGATATCAGCGCTTAAGGCGATATCCGCGGCCCCTGTCCCTGTGAAAAAGTTCCAACCGGTAATGCCATCTAAACCAACACCCGCCGCATGGAGGTTATTAATCTCGGTTATTAGGGTGGATGCTAGCGTATCGAGATCGCCTCGGTAGTTTTGGATAGTCACGTCTCGCGAATCGACCAACGATTTGATCTCACCGCCGTACAATGTGACCGCCGAGCCGTCCGATTCCCACGTCACGTCGTAGTAGCCGCTATTAAGACCGTTGGGTGTAGTCTGTATGTGGTTTGCCGAATACTCGCTTACCAGCTGCCGGCCGTTTAAAAATATTAGTGTGGCTCCCGAATCCTGTTCGCCTACCGTGATATCGGCTATCTTCGAGAGATCATCGATAAGCTTGTCCCGCTCGTCTTTTAAATCATTCGGCTCTACACCAAACGTCTGTATCCTGATGATTTCATTATTGAGCGCATAGATCCTGTCAGCGATGTTGTTGACCTCATCGACCTTAACCGCCGCCTGGTCGTTCAAGTTATCGCGCAGACGGCTTAGCTTTGCATCCAACTGATTAAAAGTGGATGTAAGCGTGCGCCCCATCTCTATTACCGAGGTCCTCACCGAGAGGCTCTCCGGATTCTTACTCAACTGCTGCCAGGCATTCCAGAACTCACCCATGATGTTCTGAAGTCCGGCCTCTGATGGCTCGTTAAATATCGCCTCGAGCTGTTTGAGGGCATCGTCTTTTACTTCCCAGCCACCTAGGGCCTGGTTTTCTTTCCTGATTTGACTGTCGAAATAGCTACTGCGCACCCGCTCAACTGATTTCACCTCAACGCCGGTACCAAGCTGGGCCTGAAGCATAGGCCTGTTGTAGCCTGGATAGGGAAACGAGGGGGCCGCTGCAAGAATCGCCCGCTGCCTCGAATAACCCGGCGTATTGGCATTGGCTATATTATGCGCCGTTACATCCATCCCATATTGACTTGCCTCTAGGGCTCTTCTGGCAATGCTGATGCCGAAAAATCCATCCATCCTATAACACCTCTTTATGCCCTTCCATCAAACAACTTAGGGTTTACACCTTGGGGATTGGGCTTTTGACCGTACACCGGGCTTTCCT
>NZ_PFNG01000235.1:1474-2053 GCF_002791875.1 Candidatus Aquicultor secundus
AGTTGATGTAGCCGATGTTTCGCCTGAGCAGCTCGGCGTTAGTCTTGTTGGTCTCGCCGAGATCCTCGACTATCGAAAGCATCTGGTCTTTAAGTTTTGCGGCCTCGTCGGCCGTTTGTTTATCAAAGTCTTTAAGTATCGTTGAGAGCTGGGGGACTGGTTGGGGTATGCTGTCAGTTCCTACTTGTAATAGGGTAAGCCGTTTTCTCTCCAGGTCACGAACACCCTGCATCATCTGCTCCGTCGCCTTGACTAGGTCTGAAAGCTCCTCAATATTTCCGCTGACGATCAGCTCTTGCTCTTTCTTCGATAAATTCAGCAATTCCTGGTACGACTCTTTTTCGCTTTTTAAGACATCTAGTAAAGCGTTGGCATCAATGTTCAATTTTCTCACCCTCAAGCTAGTTTTAGACCGTTTTGTCTACAACCGCGCGATGGATGATCTTTTCAGCTACATCCTTGCTGGCAACGTTATATTTGCCGGCCTCTATCTTGCTTTTCAGTTCATCCACCAGGTCGCTTCGCGTGTCAGGAAGCTTCTCGTAGGCCTCTTTGGCCTTCACGACTTCCTGGCTGCGG
>NZ_PFNG01000101.1:0-9463 GCF_002791875.1 Candidatus Aquicultor secundus
GCTTTCTAAGTTCGGTTACGAGTTCGGGCTTATCGATGAGGAGCGGTACGGGCGGGTTAAAGAGAAAGAGGAGTTTGTGGGGAGGATGGTAAGCAAACTCGCCTCGATTATTCTGCCGCCGTCGGATAGGATAAACAACCGGCTCGTCTCCATCGGGACGACGCCTGTGACCGGCCAGGTTTCCCTGCTTGAGTTATTGCGGAGGCCGGAGGTCGAAGTTGAGCATATCGAGGAGTTTTATCCCGAACTCGCCTCGGCGTCGAACGACCTCAAGCAGCAGCTTGCTGTTGAGGCCAAGTACGAGGGCTATGTGAAGCGCCAACACTCACAAATCCGGCAGTTTAAGCGCCTTGAGGCAAAGATAATCCCCGCAGGTATCGACTACTCAAAACTTAACGGCTTAACGATCCAGGCACGCGAGACGCTCGCTAAAGTTTGCCCTCGATCGATAGGCCAGGCGTCGCGCGTCTCCGGCGTATCGCCCGCCGATGTTACGGCTCTCCTCATCCATATCAAACAGTTTTCAAGAGACAACGGGACCGATAATGTCGAACATGACACCATCAGAACTCCTGGCTAAAGGAGCCGCAGAACTACATATACCGCATAATGAGAGCCAGCTGCGGCTTTTCATGGCATATGCGCACGAGCTTGCACGCTGGAACGAGCGCTTTAATCTGACTTCGATAACCGACGAATGCGATATCGTCGTAAAGCATTTCCTGGATTCGCTCGCCATTTTTAGCGTTGTTGACATCCCCTTGGGGTGCAGTACGGTTGATATTGGCGCGGGCGCGGGGTTTCCCGGCGTGCCGATAAAGATCGTCCGCCCGGACATCCTCTTGACCCTGGTCGAGTCTTCCCAAAAGAAAGCCGGGTTTTTAACACATCTGGTTGGGCAGCTTGAGCTACCGAACGTTGTCGTGGTCGCCGAGCGGGCCGAGGATTTTGGCAGAATAAAAGAAAACCGAGGACATTTTTGCTGTGCAGTATCAAGGGCTGTCGCCGATCTTGCGGTCCTTGCCGAATACGCGCTTCCCCTGGTAAAAGAGGGCGGTCGCTTTGTTTCGTACAAGGCAAAAGGGGCCCCCGAAGAGGTTGAGCGGGCATCCGGCGCTATAAATTTACTGGGCGGTTGCGTTGAAGAGATAGCCAAAGTTGTGGTACCATTTCTTAATGCAGAGCGGTATTTGATATCGATCAAAAAGGTGGCCCAAAGCCCGCAAGCCTACCCGAGAAAAGCGGGGACGCCGGCTAAAAAGCCGCTGGTATAGCAGTAAATTAAACAGTATAAGATGTAGTATCAGGCAGGACAAAAATGGCAGTAGGTCTATTTTCCCGTCGTTTGCAGCAGCTTGAAGACGAGATCAGAGAAGAAAAAGCTCCCTCAAGCGCGCTTATCCAGCGCGGGCTTCCTGGGGATCGCAGGGGTTTAACTCTGGCCGTGGTCAACCAGAAGGGCGGGGTGGGCAAAAGCACAACGGCGGTAAATTTAAGCGCGTACCTTGCCGACATGGGGCAAAAGGTCCTGCTTATTGATTTTGATCCCCAGGGAAACGCCAGCAGTGGTTTCGGTGTAGATAAAAAGGCGATTAAACACTGTATCTACGACGTCGTTATCGACCAAAAACCGCTGGTTGAAGTAATATCACCCACCAATATAAAAAATCTTTCGCTCGTGCCCGCCACCGTGCAGTTAGCCGGGGCTGAAATCGAGCTTGTCGCGTCCCTGTCGAGAGAGCACCGGCTGAAGCGGGCGATCGAGACGATCAAGCGCCGCTACGACTACATCATCATCGATTGCCCGCCGTCTTTGGGTTTGTTAACCGTGAATGCCCTGACGGCGGCAGATGAGCTGATAATCCCGGTCCAATGCGAGTTTTATGCCCTGGAGGGCTTAAGTAAGCTTCTCGACAGCGTGCGCCTTGTGAAGGCTCATCTCAACCCGGAACTAAAAATCGCGGGCGTGCTTATGACCATGCACGACATCAGGACGAGGCTGTCGCAGCAGGTCATCGATGAGGTAAAGAAGTTTTTTAGGGAGCTCGTCTACGATACGGTCATACCGAGAACGGTGCGTCTGAGTGAGGCGCCGAGCTTTGGCGTTCCGATAAGCCGCTATGATGCGGAATCAAAGGGCGCTCAAGCGTATCAACAATTTGCAAAGGAAGTGATTGCGCGTGCAGAAAAGAGGACTGGGTAGAGGCCTTGAATCATTAATACCCGGCATAGGCCAGAGAACAGATGTCCCCCTTATTGTTCAGGATGATAGTACTAATAGTGCCGACAGTGCCGACAGTGCCACGGATAACAGGGAAAGCGCTGGTGAGGGAGGCGCTCTTCTACGAAACCTCCCACTTTCAAAAATTGTTCCCAACCCGAACCAACCGCGTAAATACTTTGATGAGGAGTCGTTTTCCGAGCTGGTCTCATCGGTTAAAGAATACGGGCTGGTGCAGCCCGTGGTCGTTCGCGCGAGTGGATCGCTTTTTGAGTTGGTGGTTGGCGAGCGACGCTGGCGCGCCGCAAAAGAAGCGGGACTGAAAACAATTCCGGCGATTGTACGCAATACCTCGGACGTTGAGGCTCTGGAGATTGCCATTATCGAGAACGTGCAGCGCCAAGACCTCAATCCGCTTGAGGAGGCCGCCGCATATTACCACCTTATCGAGGACTTCGGTTTTACACAAAACCAGCTGGCCGAGCGGGTGGGCAAGCAAAGAAGCACCATTGCAAACACCATACGTCTTCTCAAACTCCCGGAGTCCGTCAAGACGCTTGTCATAGAAGGAAAGATCTCTGTCGGTCACGCAAAAGTACTGCTCTCGCTGCTAAATCCAAAAGCCCAGATCCGCTTAGCCGAGCGCATAATAAGGGAGGGTATGACAGTGCGGCAAGCGGAGGACCAGGTGTGGCTAAGCCAAAACCCGCCCAAGAGAACACCGAGTCAGTCAATGCCGCTTTATTTTAGACAGATGGCCAGAGACCTGGGCAAGCAGCTATCAACAAAGGTACTGGTTAAGATACAGGGCGAAAAAGGGCGCGTGGAGATCCATTTCAGCGACGAAGCCGAGCTTGAGCGCATACTTAACACGCTTGCCGGGGAGAAAAAGCCCCATAATGCCTAATTTCCATTTAAAAATTGGTCGATCTCAGCTATTATAGAGAGTAACGAACACGTAATGGGAGGGTTTTATGAGCGAGAGGCGCTTTGGTACAGCCGAGTTCGGTTTGGGTCTTTTGCTTGGCCTGACAACCGGTGCGGTCGTCGGTATTCTGATGGCTCCGCAATCTGGAGCAAAGATACGAGGCGGCATTGCAGACCGGGCGGCCGATATCAAGTCCTTGGTATCGGACCTATTGGAGCAGACTAAGCTTGGCTTTGAAGTTGCGGCCACGCAGGTTGAGAAAATCGTCGGCCTGCAGGAACGGAATATGAGAAAGAAGCTCGATGCTTTAAAAGCCCAATTGGATGAATATCACCTGAACGAGGCTTAATACAGCCATCCTGCTAAAAAACACTATTACAGCGAAACATGCGCCCGGCGCTTGATATGATTGGGCGCTTTGCGGTTTCTGGATACAAAACGAGGTGTGCTTTGAGTACAAAAGTCGCGGTATTAATGGGTGGACGCTCCGCCGAGCGGGAGATATCCTTGCTTACAGGCGAGCAGATTTACCGGGCCCTACTGCAAAAAGGCTATGATGCGGTTGCGGTTCATCTCGACGAACATATTGTTGAAACCCTTAAAAGCTTGAAGCCCGATGTCGTGTTCATCGCGCTGCACGGCCGTTACGGTGAGGACGGGACCATTCAGGGCTTGCTTGAAATCCTTGATCTACCCTATACCGGCTCCGGCGTTCTGGCGAGCGCACTCGGCATTGATAAGGCCATGTCAAAACGCGTGTTTGAAGCGGCCGGCATCGAGACGCCCGAGTATGCAGTCGTTTCAAAGCGAGACTTTGTTGTTGACCGGGAGTCCTGCGAGGGCGTTGCAAGCGCTCTTAGCTTTCCGCTGGTTGTAAAACCCGCCCGCGAGGGGTCGACGATAGGCATGAGCATCGCGCACGACATCGATGAATTAGCTGCCGCTCTTAAGCTTGCATTTTCGTATGATTGCGATGTGGTTATCGAGCGGTTCGTCGAGGGTGTTGAGATTACGGTCGGTGTGCTCGGCAACAAACCCAAAGCACTGCCGACACTCGAAGTCGTAACAAAGACAGGGTTTTACGATTATGAGACGAAATATACGGCGGGCCTGAGCGAGCACATCATTCCAGCCAGACTTCCCGAGGAATACCAAAGAAAGGCCCAAGAAATTGCAGTTAGGGCGCATACGGCTCTTGGGTGCAGGGGTTTTTCTCGTGTTGATATCATCGTGGACGGCAGTGGGCGCTGCAACGTGCTGGAGATTAACACGATTCCCGGCATGACGAGGCTCAGCTTGTTTCCGGATGCCGCAAAAGCGGCAGGCTATGAATTCCCCGATTTAATCGCCTACATGGTTAAGCTTGCGCTTGAGAATTAATCGTTGTTGAAGCTAATCCCTAGAGCTGCCCCGGCCCCTCTTTTTATACGCCTTGCCCGCTATATATGCGCCGATGCCGGCCAGGAGGAATATCCCGACAAATAATCCACCCACGATTTTAGCTATCGCGACGGCGCTTGCGGTTGCAATCGAGGCTAAAAATCCCGCCGCGATCGCCCCCAGAAGCATTGAAGGCATCGAGTATTTGAAGTCGATATTAAAAAGATACGCAAGAAGCGCCCCGGACCAGCTTCCGGTTCCCGGTAGCGGCACTGCCACAAAAAGGAACAGCCCAACCGCCCCGTAGCGGTCGATTTTCTCGGAGTGCTTACGTCTGGTATGCTCAAAAAACCAGCCCATAAGTTGATCCATAATCCGAGATTTTTTCGCAAGCCACCTGCTTACAGGGTCGAGCAACAGAAGAAGCGGAATCACGGGAAGCATCATCCCGATGCTTGAGATAACAAAGGCCTCCCATATGGGCATGTGGTAAGTTGCAATTGCAAGAGGCGCCCCGGTTCTTTCCACGATAGGCAGCGCCGAGATGATTAGTATAATTATTTCTTTTGGAATACGTGAGATAATGTCAGCCCCGATCATTGATTGACTCCTCTGTCTGAAAGCATCCGTTCTAATTTACCACATGGCCCGGTGTTGTTTAAAGCGCAATCACCGCGCGCTATCATGCTCACCGTGCTTGCGGCATAATAACAGGCGGAGGTAAAGGGGAAACAATCGTTTTGTACCGCATTGCACGCCGTTGTGGTTGGGTACATAAGACTACACCACAGTTTTTTCTGTAACCGGCATACGGACGCTTATCCTCAAAGGCGACCGTTGATAACAGCTTAGGAGGCGGATTTGCACTGGCATCAAAAGGGCGTAGAAGAGGTGTTTGACGAGCTTAACGCCAGCCCACATAGCATCTCGTCAGAAGAAGCGGGCAGGCGTCTTGCGGAGGTCGGCCGCAACGAGCTTACAACAAAGCGGCAAAAGACGCCGTTCGAGCTTTTGCTTGACCAGTTTAAGGACTTCATGATCATCGTCCTGATCGCCGCCGCCATCGTCTCCTCGCTTATAGGGGAAGTCGCGGATGCGGCGGCGATTCTAGTCATCCTGGTTCTCAACGCGTTCATAGGCTTTGTCCAGGAATACCGGGCAGAGCGTGCTATCGAGGCCTTGCGGATGCTCGCCGCCCCGGAGACGACCGTGGTGCGCGACGGCACGATACGCACTATCCCGGCGGCCGACCTTGTTCCGGGAGACATCGTCTTGCTGGATGCCGGCAAAATCGTGCCCGCCGACCTTCGCCTCATCGATGTAGCCCTGCTTGAAATCAACGAGTCCTCTCTTACCGGAGAGTCGGCCCCGGTAAAAAAGAGCGTGCAGCCGATTTCCAGGGAAGATATCCCGCTCGGCGATCGCCGCAATATGGCCTACAGCGGGACATTCGTAACGTATGGGCGCGGCAGCGGAGTGGTTGTCGAAACGGGGATGAACACCGAGTTCGGAAAGATCGCGGCCTTAATCCAGACATCGGAAGACCTGCGCACGCCACTGCAGAGACGGCTCGCCGTGTTTGGCAAGTACCTGGCGTTCGCCGCCATCGGTATCTCTACTATTGTCTTTGTCGTGGGTGTTATACGTGGCGAGCAGATAATACTCATCTTTCTAACCGCCGTCAGCCTGGCGGTGGCCGCTATCCCCGAAGCGCTCCCGGCGGTAGTGACGATTGCCCTCTCTATAGGGGCGAACCGTATGGTTCAGAGCAAGGCGCTTATACGCAAGCTCCCGGCGGTGGAAAGCCTCGGCTCGGTTACGTTTATCTGCTCGGACAAGACCGGCACGCTTACCGAGAACAAGATGAAGGTAGAAGAGATCTACGCAGCCGGCGAGGTCTACCGGGTAACAGGGGTCGGCTACGACCCCCACGGCGAATTCCTTGATCCTGAGGGGCGCGCCGTCGATCTATCAAAGCAGGCGCGCTGGCACCTGTTTTTCCGAGGCCTTGTTCTTAACAACGACGCTTCGGTGATCGGTAGAAACGGCACCTATGAAGTGATCGGCGACCCGACAGAGATCGCGCTCGTGGTTATGGCGGCAAAGGCAGGCCTTCCCAAGGAAGACGCCGAGCAGCGGCATCCCCGGGTCGAGGAGCTTCCGTTTGATTCGGAGCGAAGGATGATGACGACGGTTCATGCGGCGGGCGACCGGTTCATCTCATACACAAAGGGCGCACTCGATGTGATTCTTGAGCGCTCGGCTCAGGAACTTAACGCCCAAGCCAAGCCGTCCTCTCTCAATCCCGAACAAAAGGTTAAAATCGCCGGCAAAGGTGACGAGTTGGCCGCACAGGGATTGCGGGTACTTGGCATAGCCTACAAGTTCTATGACAAGAAACCGCCGGCTGACCCTGATATCCTGGAGCGCAACCTCATCTTTATAGGTCTTGTCGGCATCGTTGACCCCCCGAGGGCCGAGGCCAAAGAGGCGATTGCGCTGTGTAGGCAAGCGGGCATACAGCCGGTTATGATAACCGGCGATCACCCTTTAACCGCAAAAAATATCGGGCGCCGCCTCGGCTTGATCAACGAGCACGCGGACATGCTCACCGGAGAAGAACTCGCCGGGCTGCCGCTGGTTGAGTTCGAGGAGCGCGTCCAGTATATACGCATCTATGCCCGTGTTGCCCCGGAGCAGAAGGTTAAAATCGTAAAGGCGCTGCAGGATAAGGGGGAGATCTGCGCCATGACGGGCGATGGCGTAAACGATGCCCCGGCGCTAAAAAGAGCCGATGTAGGTGTGGCGATGGGCATCACCGGCACCGATGTCGCCAAAGAGGCGAGCGATATGATACTGCTTGACGACAACTTTGCTACCATAGTGGCGGCCGTGCGTGAAGGCCGGCGTATCTACGACAACATACGCCGGTTTATTCGCTACACGATGACCAGTAACTCGGGCGAAATCTGGACGATATTTTTGGCCCCGTTCCTGGGTCTGCCCATCCCGCTGCTGCCGATTCATATCCTTTGGATCAACCTGGTGACCGATGGACTTCCCGGCCTGGCGCTGACCGCAGAGCGATCCGAGGCGGATATCATGCGGCGTCCACCCCGGCATCCCAAAGAAAGCGTTTTTGCCCATGGGATGACCTCGCATATCATTTGGGTGGGCCTGTTGATGGGGGCGGTGTCTCTTGTGTCGCAGGCCGGCTCACTCTACTTCAAGTTCGGCGACTGGCGTACCATGGTGTTTACCGTGCTCACGCTGTCGCAGATGGGACACGTGCTTGCAATCCGCTCGGAGAAGCAGTCGCTGTTTACACAGGGGCTCTTAACAAATAAACCGCTTCTTGGCGCGGTGCTCCTCACGTTCTTTCTCCAGCTTTCAACCATCTATGTGCCGTTTATGCAGGAGATATTTAAGACCAAACCTCTCGGGGTGCGCGAACTCGCCGTCACTTTGGCCATTTCATCGCTGGTGTTTGTTGCGGTTGAGATCGAGAAAGCCTGGGGCCGATTGAGAAGCTAAGCGATAATAGGTTGATGTTGGTGACGGGGACTACTCTGTAATCGCTTGATTACAAGGAAAGCAGTCGGTGATTTTAGCTAATTTGTAAAAAAGTGGCTGTAGGGCTACCAAAATATGTAGTAGAATAGTAACTGCGCTTTGTCGGCGCAGTTACTATTTTTTAGGCGTCCCTGGCGGATATACTACTAAGCACCTTGGGGGATGAAAGACTGAATGAAGAAAACATACCACATAATACCAAGCGCGTTAGCGATATTGTTTATTGTCCTTGTGGCAAAAGTCGTTATTGGGCAAGCTGAATTTCTTGAGCGACTCTTAGATATCGATCTACCGCAGCTTTTCATCGTTATCGCCGGCGTAGGGGCGGTGTTCTTGGTCGCCTTTGTTAGCTACTACGAGTATCACGGAATCGGCTGCCAAGATGGAATTATGCGTAGGGGCCCGCACGAAAACATCGTCGCCATCACTTTTGACGACGGTCCCAACTCGACCTACACGCCGCAGATTCTGGATGTGCTCAAAGAAAAGGGCGTGAAAGCGACGTTTTTTACGGTGGGGCTACACGTTAAGAAATATCCCGACATCGCCAGGCGAATTGTCGATGAGGGACACGATATCGGGAACCATACGTACACCCACAAAGATCTTGTTCCCACGACTCGGAGGATGATTCTGGCCCAGGTGCATAAAACCGATCAGGTCATTCAGCGCATAACCGGTGTCTCAACCAACCTGTTCAGGCCGCCGAGAGGAATTTACAGCAGTGCGGTACGCAGGCTCCTCGTCGATGAGAAAGGGTACCGTCTCATTCTCTGGACGGTAAGCAGCGTCGATTGGCGTGGGCTAAGCCCCCGTTCGATTTTACGAAGAATTGCCCGGTACGCGAGGCCTGGCGCCATCCTACTCTTCCACGATAGCGGGGCACTGGTGCGTCGCGAGGGGGCCAGCAGGGAGAACACGGTTGAATCACTTCCGCTGGTTATCGATTACCTGCAAGCCAAGGGATATGAGATCGTACCGATCTCCGAGATGCTCAGGCGACAAGAGGAGCAAGAAATCGAAGCAACGGGCATCTGGAAAGAGGCCTAACAGAGAAAACACGACCCGGGATGAAAATAGTTGTTGCTCCGGACAAGTTTAAAGGAACCGCAAGCGCGAAGGCTGTCGCGCGGGCTATTGCAGATGGCATAAAAGAGGTGCTCCCAGAGGCCGAGATCGTACTTGTCCCGATGGCTGATGGCGGCGAGGGAACGATGGATGCACTGCTTGCCGCAGTAGGCGGTCGGATTCACGAGGCGGTGGTGACCGGGCCGCTGGGTAAGCCGGCCAAGGCGCCGTTCGGTATTCTTGCGGATGGAACGGCGGTAATCGAGATGGCCAAGGCTTCCGGCTTTGAACTG
>NZ_PFNG01000172.1:0-9385 GCF_002791875.1 Candidatus Aquicultor secundus
CGGAATAGGCAGACGCGCTGGTCTCAAAAACCAGTGAGGGTAACCTCATGCCGGTTCGATCCCGGCCTTCGGCACAAAAAAGACCGCCCATCGGCGGTTTTTTTATTTATCCTCAGCTAATCGTTTATTTACTTAGCTTTTACACTTGTTTTACTTAGCTTTTACGCTCAGCTGATCGTTCTAATATCAACAACGTTATCCGGCTTACCCAGCCGCTCTTTACCCAATAATCCCTTATCAAGCCCTTCATCAAGCTCCTTATCAACCTGCTCGCTTATCTCATTGCTTACCTCATGATCCAGCCCCACGGCGATAACCGCGATGTCGTCGTTGAGTTTGCCGTGGGCGAAGGATTGGGCGGCCTCGACAAGCCGGTTGGGAATGGTTGCGATTTCGGGGTCGTCCAGTGCCAAGAGCGCTGCGCTTATACCGTCCTCGCCAAAGAAATCGCTGTCGTGGCGCGCTTCAAGCAGACCGTCGGTATAGAGCAAGATAACTTCCCCATTGGATAATTTTTCAGCGCTATTATCATATTCCGTATCATCGAGAACACCGATAGGCATCGAACCGATTTGCATCTGCCGCACCGAATGCTCTCTGTAATTGGCGATAATCGGCGCGGGATGTCCGGCGATCGAACAGAGGATTTCGCCGGTTGACGGATCGATTGTGATATACGCAATGGTTATGAATTGGCCCGACGCCATCTGGGATGTAAGGACGCTGTTTGCGTGCGCCAATACCTGCGCGGGCTGCTCGTATTCGTAGGCGAACGCGCGTATCGTCATTTTAGCGAGAGCGGTGGCCGTTGCCGCCTGAAGACCCTTGCCCGAGACATCACCCACAACGATGCCGATTCTGCCATTGGTAAACTCGATGAAGTCATAGAAATCGCCGCCCACCTTGGAGCGCTCGGTAGCCGCGCGGTAGAGCAGGCCAAGCTTTATGCCGTCAAGCTTATCCGGCACCGCAAGCAGGGCGTTTTGCAGCGTCTCGGCAACATCACGCTCGCGTTCGTAGAGCTTGGCGTTCTCAATCGCCACAGCGGCCTGGTTTGCAACGGCCTCAAGCAGTGCGACATCCGCGTCGCTAAACGTCTTACCGCTGGCCGAGGCGACCTGAATAACTCCTATAAGCCGATTGCCGGTAAAGAGCGGCGCTACGGCAACCGCGCTAATACCCCTTACGAGCGCCTCTTTCGATGCCCTGGGGTCGTGGCGATAATCGTTGGTAAAGGCCGATTTGCGAATCTTCAACACCGTTTCCGCAAATCCGAGGTCCTCCGGAATATCCGGCAGCCGCATCGACTGTAATGAGTTGGCTTTGTGCCGGTACTCCAGCCTGCCGTTCTCCTCGTTATAGAGCCCGATTGCGCCCATATCCGCCGCAACCAGGTCGACCGCGTTGGCAACAATCTTCTCTAAAAGTTCCTGAAGATCAAGGCCGGACGATATATCAAGGGCTACTTTATTTAAGATTCTCAAATCATCATTTGAGGCCTTAAGCTTACGCTCCGATTCGCGTGCCTCCTCGTAAAGGCGCGCGTTTTCTATCGCTACAGCCGCCTGGTTCGCCAGCGCCATCAAAAGCCCCATTTCCTTTTCAGTTATTCTATCCTGCCTGGTAAGCGGTGTATACAGCCCAATCACGCCGAGCGAGCCGCTGCCGGATATCAATGGAAGGGCGATTTCGGAGTCTATGCCGGCCTGCAAGGCCACGTCTTTAAATAGAAACTCCGACTTGGTTAGGTCTTTAATAACGGTCGGCTTCCCGGTCATCAACACCTTACCGGCCACACCCTGCCCCGGCGCCATCTTCATAACGCTCAAATCTACGCCTTCGTTCTCGCTCCAGAAATGGTCGACCTTAAGTTGCTTCTCGTGCTCATCATAGAGCGCAATCCACACAGTCCTGGCGTCAAAGTAATTTCTCAGGGCGTTTGTCACCGCGCCCTCGACAAAGGGGACGTTAAGCGCCAGATTCATCTTCTCACCCGTCTCGACCAGGCCGCTTAACTCATTTACGTACTCTTTAAGATTGATCCTCATAGTATTAAAGCTCTCGGCAAGATCCTCGATCTCATCGCCGGTCTTAATGAGCCCGATTTCCTCGTCAAAACTACCTCTGGCTATCGCCTTTGCCTTATCCGCAAGAACGGTGATAGGCTTAACTATGCGCTCACTGATCCAGAACCCCAAAAACACCGCAAGCAAGACGATAATGCTTGCGGCAACACCACTCCTCACAATGTCGGTCCTGATCGGGGCCAGAACCTGCTCAACCGGCACAAACGAGCCCGCGCTCCAGCCAAGGCTATGAATCGGAACTTGCGAGCCCATTCTATATGAGTTATCAATCGGGAAGGTCAACCCGGTCGAAGTAAACTCCTTGCCGGACGATGCGACTTTTATAAACCGCTGGGAGCCCCATTTTCGCTCGGATAACGGCTTTTTTGGATACTGGTTCTGGTAGACAAGCATTCCGTTGTTATCGGTGATATTGTAGCCGCCCCCCGGCACCTCAAAGACGAATATCTCATTAAGCCGCGTGGAATCGACGGAGGCTACCATAATACCGGCCAACCTCGACTTGCGCCAGACCCCCGTTATAATATCAAACCCCATCCCGCCGTTCTCGTGGACATGAAACGGCGTAACGAACCAGTCCCTCTCGGGGGTTAGCCTTTTAAGATCAGAACGGGGGTTATGTTTATCGTGCGTAAGCTTTAAGCCAACCAGTTTCGGGTCGGTTGATGCGTAAATCTGCCCGTCGGGACGCACGAAATCCATGCTAAAGACCGGATAGCGATTCACGATTCTCGCCATGTACTCGCTGGCCTTGCGGCGGGTGTAGTCATTCTCGGTGATAGCGATTCCTACGGCGCGCTCGGTTATTCCGACCTCTTTAATAAAGTGATCGAAGTTGCTCGAGATATCGCGCGCGAAAACAAGCCTTGATTGCAAAATATCGTGCCGCTTATCTTCATAACGATTGTAGTGAGTAAAGATGATTACGATGATCAAGGGAATCGTTATTGCGAGATAGCCGAGCAGCAGTTTTTTTCTAATACCGTTCTTAGATGTAACAGTGAACATACCATGATTATGGTTGGATACGCTGTCGAAGTCAAAGGTTTGCAACATAAAGAAGTCCCGATCTTTCGACCGGGACTTTCATATCAGTCAAGCCGTCTGCCACGACCTAGAAGCCCTCGCCAAAGCTTCTATTTATTCCGTCTTGGCTGATATACATGGTATCGGCCGCAGGCGACAATGCTTTAGCGATATTTTAAAATATTTCTGGAAATTTTTAGGATAGTTTTTGTTAGGTGGTTATGTAGCCATTACGTGCGGTTTTAACTTTAGCTTTGCATGTCGAGAACAGAGGGTTTTCCCGAGTACTCGGTGTAATAGCCAATGTTTCGGAGCCTCGTATAACGCTTCTTGACCAGCTCATTGGGGTCAATTGAGCTGAGGTCTTTTAAGGCCTTCGCAAGCTCTTTCTTTAGTCCGCGGGCGACTGAGGCCGGTCCGTGGTGGGCTCCGCCCAGGGGCTCCTTCACGATAACATCGATAATCCCAAGCTCCAGCAACTTGTCCGCATGGAGTCCCAGGACCTCCGCCGCTTTTTCGGCACCCCTGCCTTCACCTTCGCCATCCCAGAGGATACTCGCACAACCCTCGGGCGTAATAACCGAGTAGTAGGCGTTTTCCAGCATAATGATCCTATCACCAAAACCGATAGCGAGCGCGCCGCCGCTTCCGCCTTCGCCGATCACGGCAACGATTACGGGCACTTCAAGAACGCTTAGCTCAAGCAGGTCCTGCGCAATGGCCACCGCCTGCCCCCTCTCCTCGGCCTCGATGCCCGGGTAGGCGCCCTGAGTATCGACAAATGTTATAAGCGGCAACCTGAATTTATCGGCCAGTTTCATAAGGCGCAGAGCTTTTCTGTACCCCTCGGGATGGGGCATGCCGAAGTTTCGCGCGATGTTTTCCTTGGTGTTGCGCCCTTTCTGGTGTCCGATGATCATGACCTTCCGGCCGTCAAGGCGGGCAAAGCCCCCGATGATCGATTGGTCATCCCTGAACGCGCGGTCGCCGTGAAGCTCGATAAAGTCTGTAAAGATAGCCTCGATGTAGTCGCTGGTACGCGGCCTATCGGGGTGTCTGGCAATCTGCACTCTTTGCCAAGGGGTAAGGTTTTCGTAAGTCCTGATGTGCAGCTTTTCGATCTGCTTTTCCAGGTACGCAATCTCCTCGGCAATATCCGCCTTTTCGGCTGATTCCAGGTGTTTGAGCTGCTCCAGCTGCTCTTCAAGCTCGACAAGCGGGCGCTCGAAATCATACGAGAACTTTCTCATCCGACCACCCCGTTAACATCAAGGTAATCGAGCAGTCTCGAGATAGTGCGCTTCATATCCACCCTGTTCACAATCATATCGATCATGCCGTGATCGAGATTGAACTCGGCCGTCTGAAAGTTTTTCGGAAGTTTTTGCTTTATGGTTTGTTCGATAACGCGCGGGCCGGTAAAGCCGATAAACGCATTCGGCTCGGCGATTATTATATCTGCAAGGGTTGCGAAGCTTGCGGTGACACCACCCGATGTCGGGTGCGCCAGCACCGATATGTATGGTAGTCCGCGCCTGCTGTGGTGGGCGATTGCCGCGCTTGTCTTTGCCATCTGCATAAGGGATATCATGCCCTCCTGCATCCGGGCGCCGCCCGAGCTGCTTACTATTATAAGCGGGCGGTCTTCATCGGTTGCAAGCTCGGTTATTCTGGCGATTTTCTCACCTACGACAGAGCCCATACTCCCGCCGATAAATCTGAAATCCATCGCCGCGACGGCCACGTTGCGCCCATCGATCTGCGCCCTTCCGCATACCAGGGCATCGTTCATCCCCGTTTTAGCTTTTGCGGCGGATATGGAATCAGTATAAGATTTACCGGCCACAAAACATAGCGGGTCTTCGGGGCACAGGTTCGCCCATAACTCATCGAAGCTGCTGGCATCTACCAGATAGTGAACGCGCTCGTAAGCAGAGAGAGGAAAGTGGAAATCGCATTTCGGGCATACCTTGCTGTTTTTCTCCAGCTCTTTTATAAATATAGGCTCACCGCAACCCGGACACTTTTCCCAGACGCCGTCTGGTACGGCCCGTTTCTCAAGGGTTGGATTTTCCGGTAGGCGCTTGTCTTGCTTTTTAAACCATTCACCTATTGGCATATTTCTCCGCTTAGAAACACCAAATTTCTGGTGTTTCAGCCTCAAATCTTTAGTGTTAGATTCAGTATTTAGCCTCTAGAAAGTATAGCGTTTTGCGGCTTAGCTGTCCATTGCCTCCCGTATTTTCGATATGTAGGCTGCGGCCGCGTCGGTGCAGGTTTCTCTGTCGGCACCGATTAAACTTACCAGGGCGCTACCTATAATAACACCATCGGCGATATCGGCGACTTGCTTTGCTTGCTCGGGTTGTGAAATCCCGAAGCCGACGGCCAATGGCTTGTCGGTAACCTTTCTAACCCTTCCAATAAAATCGGTCAAATTTGAGGGAAGATTAGTCCTTGCCCCAGTGACACCGGTTAAAGAAACGCAGTATATGAAGCCCCGAGACATATGGGCTATCTTTTTAAGCCGTTCGTTGGTGCTGGTGGGGGCGGCGAACATGATATTTGCCAGGCCGTATTGAGCGGCGGCTCCACTCCAGGGAGAGGCCTCTTCGGGGGGCAGATCCGGGCAAATCACGCCGTCTACACCGCTTTCGGCAGCATTTCCGGCAAAGCGCTCAAGGCCATAGCGGTAGATCGCGTTGTAGTAGGTCATCACGGCAATCGGCGTCTCTATCTTTTCCCTTGCCTTTTTCACCAAGTCAAAGGCAATATCGGTGTTGACGCCCGTTGTCAGGGCCACTTCGGAGGCGGCCTGAATCGTCGGTCCGTCCGCAAGAGGGTCGGAATAAGGAATGCCGAACTCTATTAAATCGGCACCGGCCTCGGCGACCGAAATCAGAAGGCTAAGCGAGGCCTCGATATCCGGATAACCGGCCATAAGATATGGCATCAAGGCGCTTCTCTTGGTAGCTCTTAGTTGCTTAAATATCTCGTCAATGCGGTTCAATTTCGTTACCACCATTTTACAACCTCACCCCCAGCGCATCCGCGACAACTTGAACGTCTTTATCCCCGCGTCCCGAGAGGTTGATAACAATGATATCGTCTTTGGATGTTTTGTCGATCATTTTTTCCAGATAGGCGACTGCGTGTGCGCTTTCAAGCGCAGGCAGGATACCTTCCTTCTTGGAGAGCAGTTGGAATGCGGCGAGCGCCTCTTTATCGGTTATCGAACTATATTCGGCAAGGCCGTTGTCTTTAAAATAACTGTGCTCGGGGCCGACGCCGGGGTAATCAAGACCGGCGGAAATCGAGTGGGCCGGCAAAATCTGGCCGTATTCGTCCTGCAGCAGGTAGCTAAGCGAGCCGTGAAGCACGCCTTTATCCCCCTTGGTCAGCGGGGCGCCGTGCCGGCCTGTGTCAAGGCCATAACCGGCGGGTTCGATGCCGATCAGCTTGACGCCTGTTCCGACGAACGGATAGAAGATGCCCATGGCGTTGCTTCCGCCGCCGACACAGGCGATGATGTAGTCGGGCATACGCCCTTCGATCTTAAGCATCTGCTCCCTGGTCTCGTCGCCGATTATCCGCTGAAAATCGCGCACCATCATGGGATACGGGTGCGGGCCGGCAACCGAGCCGATCATATAATGGGTTGTTTCAACGTTGGTGACCCAGTCGCGGATCGCCTCGTTCATGGCATCCTTTAACGTCCTGGTTCCGCTGGTGACAGGGATAACCTCGGTTCCCAGAAGGTTCATCCTGAATACGTTGAGGGACTGGCGTCTCGTATCTTCCTCCCCCATGTAAACCTGGCACTCGAATTCAAAGAGTGCGGCGGCGGTTGCGCTTGCCACGCCGTGCTGCCCCGCCCCGGTTTCGGCGATTATGCGTTTCTTGCCCATGCGTTTTGCAAGAAGCGCCTGGCCTATCGTATTGTTGATCTTGTGGGCGCCGCCGTGGCATAAATCCTCACGCTTAAGATAGATTTTTGCCTTGCCGTAGTGCTTGGTCAGTTGCTCGGCGAAGTAAAGCAGGGTCGGCCTGCCGATATATGTTCTCTGGTAAAATTCAAGCTCGGTTTTAAATTTCGGGTCGTCCTTGTACCGCGCGTACGCAGCTTCGAGTTCCTCGAGCGCCGTCATCAAGGTTTCCGGCACGAACTTGCCGCCGAATTCACCGTAATGACCCCGCTCATCCGGTAATACATGTTGCATTCGAATTTCTCCTTTTGCCTAAAAATATGTGAGACCCATTCTCTCCTTGGCCTCATGGAGGGTTTGCCGGGCGATCTCCCTGGCCCGGTTGCTGCCTTCGATGAGAACTTTGCGGATATATTCGGGCCTTAGCGACAGGGCAAGCCTGCGGTCTCTAATCGGCCCGAGGTCGCTTATGATGTCATCGGCCAGCTTCTGCTTCATATCCGAGTAGCGGATATTTCCCTCGTCGTAGAGCTGCTTGAAATGGTCACAGGTCTCCTTTGATGAGAAAAGGCTCATGAGCTGGAACAAGTTTTTTGTACCCGGGCTCATCTCTCCCCCACCGGGACCGATGTCCGTTACCGCTTTCGCCAGCTTCTTGCGGATGACGTCCGGCGGGTCGGCAAGCGCGATATAATTGTGCGCGCCGAGGCTTTTACTCATCTTTTTCATGGGCTCGGTGAGCGACATAATTCTCGAACCCCCCGCCAGATATGCCTGCGGTTCCGGGAATATGTCCCCAGATTTAGACCCGTACTTATATCCATATTTAGATCTATATTTAGAATTAAAAGAGCGAACGATTTCCCTGGTCAACTCCAGGTGGGGGAGCTGATCCTCGCCGACGGGGACTATCGTACTTTTATAGAGGACGATATCCGCCGCCATCAAGACCGGATAGCTCAACAACCCCATATTTACCTGTGTCTTTAATTGCCTGGCTTTCTCTTTGTATGTCGGAACCCGCTCAACCCATGAAACCGGGGTTACCGAGCTCAAGAGCCAGGCCATCTCTGTATGTTCAGGGACAAAGGACTGTATTAAAAGAATGCTCTTATTAGGGTCAAGACCGGCTGCCAGGTAATCCAGCGCCGTGTCGAAGACCCGCTTGGGCATGTCTTCAGGCTTGTACGGCTCGGTTATCGCGTGATAATCGACGATGCCGAATATCCCTTCGAAGCTGTCCTGCAGTTCGATCCAGCTCTTTATCGCTCCCAGGTAGTTACCTATGTGAAGCTCGCCCGTCGGCTGGATTCCGCTGAAATAGCGCTGTCTCATTTACCCTCTCACCTGTTTACCGTTTCACCGGTTCTATCCTTCACATTCCCTTATTACCTTCATAAATTCGCGAAGTTTGCGCTTATCCTTTTTGCCGGGTTTTAGCTCAACGCCGCTGCTCACATCAACAGCAAACGGTTTTACAACCTTTATGGCAAGGGCGACGTTTTTGTGGTCAAGCCCTCCTGCCAGGATTAACGGCTTTCTGGATTCCAGGTTTCGCACCAGTTCCCAATTCAAGTGGATGCCGGTCCCCCCGTATTGCCCGCGGGCATAGGCGTCTACCAGATAGGCGACGACATTGCTTGCGGGGTCGAGCAGCGTTTCGGCTTCAAACTCGTTTTCGTGGAAGATCCAGTCTTCTATCTCTGTGTAGTTGCGCATTCTAAAACCCTTGATCACCCTCTGGTGGAATTGCTGGCAGTAGTCGCCGGTCTCTTCGCCATGAAACTGCAGGACATCGAGCTTGCAGTAGTTGGCGATCGCTTTGACTTCACGGGCCGGGTGGTTTACAAAGACGCCCACCGTCGCTATAAACGGCGGCAGTTCCGCGATAATCTCAGCCGCCTTATCGGGCTTTACTTTGCGCGGGCTTTCCGCAAAAACAAAACCCAGCGCATTAGCCCCCAGCTCCGCAGCCAGAAGCGCATCCTCCATATTCGTTATCCCACAAATCTTTACCCGCGTCACTTGCCGCCCCATCCTTTACCTGTCATTCTGAGCACCGGCAATTGTCATTCTGAGCACCGGCAATTGTCATTCTGAACGAAGTGAAGAATCTAGCGGGCACTCACGCACTTCTGTCACTGAGCTTGTCTAAGCTTTTATTCGCCCCGGTAAGAAGTCCCTGCCAAGCATTTATAAACCATCTATCTCACGCTGTTTATCTAAGCCCAGACCCTCTCACTTCAAACAAACCAACTGCACCCGAGATTCTTCAGTCGCTTTGCTCCTTCAGAATGACATCTAATCGCCGTTTGCTAATCGCTGTTTGCTAATGCTATTTGCTCC
>NZ_PFNG01000267.1:0-1959 GCF_002791875.1 Candidatus Aquicultor secundus
CCGGTAAGTTTAAGTTGTTAAGATCTGATACCAGGTATGAGGCGTGCGACTGGTGCCACGGCACCGGTGCCGGCTCAGGTTTTAATATCGAGATGGATAATGACGACAACTACACCACTGAGTACAACGTTGGACACACCATGGGCTTTGGTATTAGCTCAGGCAAGTGGAAAGCACCGGATGATACCTACCCTGCGTTTACACCAAACTACTGGCTAGGTGGATTCTCATGCTTCGAACTGCCACAGCCCGCATGCCAACCCGGCGAGGTTGCTTGGCTTCGACAATAACGGGCAGGTACGCGGTTTGGCATATACCGATCCAGATTATTACAATGGGCAAACGAGATATTACAGTATTGTCAACCCTGGCCATGGAAACGTCACCGATCCGCCGGGTGCGGGTCTCTTGTGCGTCGATTGTCACAAAAAGACCTATGATATAGACACCGGAGACCTCATTGCCGGCACCCCTTCAGCCGTGCCGCTTTATCAGGCGGGAAGCTGGCTTTTGGTCAAGGATGCTGATCGTGAGATTGCTGAAGCCAGTGAGGTCGTCAGTTATTACAAGCTGAGCGATACACTTGATACAACTGGGACCTTGGAGACTACCCAGATTGTCGCTGGAAATGAGATAAGCGATATGATCTATGCTTACAGCGAAAGTATCAATAACCAGCCAACGGTAACTGCGGGTCAACTCCATCAGTTTGACGCCAATAATGCATACCCGGTGAATAAGGTACCGACCGATTGGAATACTCCCATTGGTATCGCGAAAGGAGCGAACGGTAGCGCTGGCTTTGATATGCGAACCGCGATTCCACATGAACCAAGCCACGCATTGCTCTGGAACGTCAACGAGTTTTGCGCTGACTGCCACGATGGAAATACTGGTCTCAGCACCGTTGCAGCCCCGCTCTTCAGTGAGGACCGTGCTCTAAGAGATCAGACAGAAACGGGTGATAGTTCAGGCAGTGAAGTCAGTAGTATTGAAAGCTCGCCTACGAGTGATGCTAAACACTGGAAAGGTGAGTATGACATCGGATACGGCCACGACGAGAACCCGAGGCACTGCGGGCGCCAGATGCAGTTTAATCCGGAAGACAATCTAGTGTTTGGCCCCCACTGCCGCAATTGCCATAAGGGGTCAAGTAGTTGTGGAAGGTGCCATAGTCTAAGCAGCGGCGCAAACGCCAATCCAGCGAGAGCGATCTTTACAACTAATTTAAGCCGCGCTGCAGACAACAGCTATGATCGTGCACCTTACACAGAGGATCCGGGAGTGCAGGGCCAATCAACGTATGCTGTAACCCAAACTGCTACAGGCGAAGCTAACATAGTCTTCGATGGTCACTATAACTCCGTGCATACATCCGGTGGAGCGGCTGGTTATCCTAACGACAGTTTCATGTTCAAGAAATCTCGCACGGTTAATTGGGATAGTAATTGGCGGAGCAGTGAAGTGACATCAAATGCTAGTTGTTCTGACGATGGCTTTAGCTGGCCGCACAGAACACTTGGTTGGAAGATGCTTAAAGACGACCTGTTTGGTCTTGACTTCAATGGAGCCCCGATCGCTGTTGGCCAGTACAGGCATTATCCGAATGGTGGTGACCCGGATAACCCAACAGGTGGTTATGCAGTGCATGACGTCGATAGCGTATGCTTAGACTGCCACAATCCAACAATCTGGAATGCAACTAGCGCGTCTACCCATACTGATACGGCTGGCACAACGAAGGACGATTACAACGATGAGTTGTTGTTAAGAGGACTACCGTAGTGTGAGCATTTTACAAGCCGACTACTAACAAAGATTACCTACACAAAAGAGACCCGCTTTCAGGCGGGTCTCTTTATGCGGTCAGGGGGTCAGGGGGGACGTTCTTAATTTGCGCAAATAACTCAAAGGTCAAGCATAGCAATAGAGCGGGGAGATAAAATAGGGCCCAGGGGG
>NZ_PFNG01000014.1:0-9299 GCF_002791875.1 Candidatus Aquicultor secundus
GTAAGCGGTAAGTCCCTGCACACCGACCTTGCTAAGGGCGTTTTTCACATCGTCGAGCTTAAACGGCTTAATAATGGCCTCTATTTTTTTCAACTTACCTTCATCCTCCTTCGCGGGAACACAATAGCATATTTAAGGTGTCTCGGTCGACGCCGTTGATACTTGAGACGACGGGTGGACGTCAAACGCGCCCGAGGTTACAAAACCCCCCGCGCTTCCACCAAGACCCGAGAGGTCATAGCCGACCTCGCTGTGCTGCGAAAGGTCAAGGCCGGTGATCTCATCTTCCTCGTCGACTCGTACGCCGATAAGTTTATCGACTATCTTAAATATAACCATGCTCGCGATAAAAGAGAACCCCACAACGACGAACACGCCCAGCGCTTGTTTCCATAGAAGCGAAGGATTGCCGAAAAATAAACCGTTGCCGGCGGCGCCGTTTATCGCCGCCGACGCGAATAGGCCGGCGGACAACGTTCCCAGAATTCCGCCAACACCGTGTACGCCGACGACGTCAAGTGAGTCGTCGTATCCGAATTTAAACTTGAGCGAAATTGCATAGTAGCACACAATACCCGCCGCCAGACCGATTAAAATCGCCGCTGTCGGGCTGACGTATCCCGCCGCCGGTGTGATCGTGGCAAGACCCGCGATTGCGCCGGTCGCCGCGCCGAGCGTGGTCGGTTTGCCGCCTTTGAGCCACTCGACAACGACCCAGCTTACGGTTGCGGCGGTTGCCGCGATGTGCGTTGTCACAAATGCGTTGGTTGCAAGGCCGCCGGCCGCCAGCGCGCTTCCCGCATTAAACCCGAACCATCCGAACCAGAGGATTCCGGTACCGATTATGGTGAGCGGAATGTTATGCGGGATAATCGGCTCCGCGCCGAATCCTCTTCGCCTGCCGGTGAAGATAGCAGCGGCAAGCGCCGCGGCACCCGAGCTCGCGTGAACGACGAGTCCGCCCGCAAAGTCGAGAACGCCGAGGTTGCGCAGCCATCCGCCGTTACCCCAGACCCAGTGGGCCACAGGCAGGTAGACGATGATGAACCACGCGATTGTAAACGCTAAAAACGAGCTGAACTTCATCCGCTCGGCAAACGCACCCGTGATAAGAGCGGGTGTGATAATTGCAAACATCGCTTGAAAAATCATAAACGCTTCATGAGGAATGGTCGGCGCATACGCCGCATTCGGCGCCATCCCGACCCCTTTTAGCCCGATGTAGCTTAAATCGCCGATGAGTCCGAACTTGTCGGGACCAAAGGCGAGGCTGTACCCGAACAGCATCCATAAAAGATTGATGATGCCGAGGATGATAAAGCTCTGCATGATGGTGCCGAGCACGTTTTTAGTTCTTACCATGCCGCCGTAAAAGAGAGCAAGTCCCGGGGTCATAAACATGACCATAGCAGCGCAGATAAGAATGAAGGCGGTATCGCCCGTGTTGATGTTTTGCATGGTATCCCTCCATCTTTAAAAGGCGCTCAAACATAACCAAACGTCCACCCGAACGGACGAAGTGGTTCCCGAACTTCTTGTCTGCTGCACCTATCTGACGACCAGATACCAGGCCTGGCTAAGTTTATTCTACGCATAAATTGTTACATCGGTGTTTCTCTAAGATTAAATCCTTGTTTCCTTAAGGTTAAATGCATGTAAAGCTGATAACCAAACACAACAATAAAGGGACGGCTCGGGCCGCCCCTTTAAATCGCATCGTTGCCGCGTTCGTTGGTGCGAATCCGGATCGCATCCTCAACGGGGATGACGAATATCTTGCCGTCGCCGATTTTGCCCGTCTTTGCTGCATCCATGATGGTATCTACCACTTGAGCCGCTAGGTTATCCTCAACCAGGACTTCGAGTTTTACTTTCGGTACGAAATCAACCGTATACTCAGCACCCCTGTATACCTCGGTATGGCCTTTTTGCCGGCCGAATCCCTGGACTTCGGATACGGTAAGACCTTTGATGCCGATACCGCTCAGTGCATCTTTTACTTCGTCGAGTTTAAATGGCTTAACTATTGCCTCAATCTTTTTCACCGGTATCCCTCCTTATTGCGGCTTATTTGCCGGGTGTGCCTGCATTGTAAAGCTTGTCTCGGGCCTAAGGACCGCCGAGCCTGGTATCCCATGCTCCATAGTGCCGCCGCCGAATCCGCCAAGCGCATAGCCTGTCTCGTTGTGCTGCGAGAGGTCGAGGCCGGTAACCTCGTCTTCCTCGCTGACCCTAAGGCCCATAACCGCATCGATAACTTTCAGGATTATCCCGGACCCTATGAATGAGTAGCCGATGGTAACCAAGATAGCGACCAACTGGATAAGTACTTGCTTCGGGTTGCCGTGTAAGAGGCCGTTAAAGCCGGCTGGGTTGATTACCGTAGTCGCGAACACACCGGTCAACAATGCTCCAATGATTCCGCCTACACCGTGTATGCCGACGACATCAAGTGAGTCGTCGTATCCGAGTTTAAACTTAAGACCGATCGCCAGGTAGCAGACGATGCCCGCTGTAAACCCGATGGCTACTGCGGCCAACGGGCCGACATAACCGGAGGCGGGTGTTATAGCAACAAGCCCTGCGACCGCTCCGGAAGCCGCGCCAAGCGTTGTGGGCTTTCCGGTCTTGATCTTCTCTATAAGTATCCAACCAAGTGCCGCAGAGGCCGTTGCAACGTGGGTTACAACAAAGGCTACCGCTGCCAAGCCGCCCGATGTAAGGGCGCTTCCCGCATTAAACCCGAACCATCCAAACCAGAGGATGGCCGCACCGGTAAGCGTCATCGGAAGGTTGTGCGGTTGCATCGCCTCTTTGCCAAACCCCTTGCGTTTGCCGATGATGAGCGCCGCCGCCAGGGCGGCAAATGCCGCGTTGATATGAACTACCGTACCGCCGGCGAAGTCAAGCGCGCCGAGGTTTCTGATCCAGCCGTCGACACCCCATACCCAATGGGCGACCGGGCTATAGATAAATGTCATCCATGCAACCATAAATACTAAAAATGAGCTGAACTTAATTCTTTCGGCAAAAGCGCCGGTAATAAGGGCGGGGGTGATGACCGCAAACATCATCTGAAACGCCATAAAGAGAATGTGCGGTATGGTCGCCGCATAGTCCGCATTCGGCGCCATCCCGACACCCTTAAGCCCGATCCAGCTTAAGTCCCCGATTATATGAAACTTATCCGGTCCGAACGCTAAGCTATATCCGTACAGTATCCAAACAATTGTGCCTACGCCGAGCATGATAAAGCTGTGCATCAATGTGCCGAGCACGTTTTTGTTGCGAACCATGCCCCCGTAGAATAGTGCGAGTCCCGGCGTCATAAACATAACCAGGGCTGTGGATATCAACATCCATGCGGTATCGCCGGTATTGATATTTTGCATTGTAAATCCCTCCATTCGAAAAATTTAAAGTCTTTCTTACAAACACTTCGCAGCTGCCGTTGAGTTAATCATAGCCACCTGGTGTTTCAACAAAGTTTCGCTCCAATTAAATATGTGTTGCATTCCGGTTACAAAATTATTTCTACCAGGTTAACGGGAAGTTAACAGGTGAAAAGGTGCGGGCTTAGAGAGTGGGTCGAGGGAGCGACTTGTTCTTACCCCCGCTGTTTGAATACGCTATAATTACCTCAATCGAATCAACCGAACCGATTGGATAAGAATGATTCACCGGGTTTGTCACGTTTTAAACTAAGTAAAGGACTACACTGGTTATATGAATACACCGCAGGGATTACGGATGTGCCCGCTGTTTGCGGGGCTGCCGGAGGACAACCTTAAAGAGCTCAGCACGATAGCGATAGGCAAGAAATTCGCCCGCGGTGAGCTTATCTTCTCTGATGGTGATGCCGGGGAAGGCTTCTATGTAGTCATTCATGGGCGCGTAAAGCTTTTTAAGCTCGGTATGGACGGGCGCGAGCAGATCCTGCATTTCGTTGCAAACGGCGACCCCTTTGGCGAGGTAACGCTTTTCTCCGGGGTCTCGTATCCCGCATTTGCGAGAGCCGCTACCGATCTCGAAGTCCTTTTCTTTAAGCGGAATGATTTTGAGGCCCTTGTTCGACAAGATCCGCAGCTCAGCCTCAATATGATTGCTATAATGTCCCATCACCTCCGCCGGTTTGCCACACTGGTGGAAGAGCTGTCCTTAAAAGATGTACCGGCGCGCGTTGCGAAGTACCTGCTGGATAGCGCAACGCGAAACGGCCGTGAGCACGATGCCGGAATCGAGTTTGACCTCGACATAAGCAAAACAGAGCTCGCCCAGCGCCTCGGCACGATCAGCGAAACCATTTCTCGCACACTCGGGAAGATGAAATCGACCGGTATCATCGATACCAACGGCAAGAAAGTAACCATCCTCGACATGGATACCCTTGAAGAGGTCGCCTCCGGTTTGAGGAAATAACCAGCCTCATAAAATCAGCAAGACTTCAAAAAAATTCTAAGAAATTTCTGAAAAATTTTAAGAAAATCCCCAATCCTTGACTTAAGTCAATGTCGACCAATTCAATAAGCTTTACCATAAACTCAAGATTTGTGAACGCTTGTAAGGATTTATAAGAGTTCTAAGAGTTCTATTTGTGCCACATACAGAGAAGGAGGCAATCATGACTGCAAAAACGCTCAGGAAGATCGTTGAGATCGATGAACAACGATGTAACGGCTGCGGTCTCTGTGTGAGCCCCTGTGTTGAAGGCGCTATTGAGATCGTTAACGGTAAGGCAAAAGTTATAAAGGAAGAGCTTTGCGATGGCGCGGGCTTCTGCCTTGGGACCTGCCCGATGGGCGCGCTTACCATTACCGAGCGTGAGGCTGATGAGTTCAGCGAGCAAGCGGTCCACGAACGCAAGGCGGCGCAGACGGTCGACCCGGTCACCCAGCATTGCCATTGGTGCGGTACCGCCGATAGCGATAGGCCGCTTTTTCCGGTTCGCTACAAGGGCGATAGCGTATGGGTTTGTGCAAGATGTTTGCCCCAACTTATCCATGGATAAGTAGCCGGCTATTGTTTTGGTTTCGCTATAGTCTTTCGCTTACCCGGCCCCTCCGGTGGGCGAAAGGCTAGATTTTTAGTCTTGTTAGTCGTAACGCTTGATTTTGTACGATTGTCACTATTATAAAGGAGGACGAGAAATGTTTTGCTACCAATGCGAACAGACATCAAAAGGCGTGGGTTGTACGGTAAGCGGTATCTGCGGGAAGATGCCGGACGTTGCAGCCCTGCAGGATCTGCTCACGTATGCGGTCAAAGGGCTCGCGCTCATCGCATCCGAGGGAAGGAAGGTCGGCGTAGTCGACCCGGAAGTTAATAGATTCACCGTCGGTGCGCTCTTTGCGACCCTGACAAATGTAAACTTCGATCCCGAAAGGCTTGGCGCACTTATCATCCGCACCGTGGAACTGCGTGAGGAACTGAGGGTGAAAGTAGCGGCCGCGGGCGGCATCGCTGATTTTGCCGAAGAAGTAACGACGTGCATGCCCGCACCGACCGTCGAGGAAATGGTTCGCCAGGGTCAGGCCGCCGAGTGGGTTGCGCCCCGGTCGACTGAAAACCCGGATATCAAGTCGCTTCAGGATATCCTGCTCCTGGGCCTCAGGGGTGTCGCGGCATATACGGACCACGCGGCAATCCTCGGCCAGGAGGACGACGCGGTCTACGGGTTCATCCATGATGCGCTTGCGGCGCTTGCCCGCGGCACCGGCGAGATGAACGATTGGCTCGGGCTCGTACTTAAGACCGGCGAGATCAACCTGCGCGCCATGGAACTGCTCGATGCGGGGAATACCGGCCATTACGGGCACCCGACCCCCACAAAAGTCCCGCTTGGGCACAAACAAGGTAAAGCGATCGTGGTCTCGGGCCATGATCTAAAAGACCTCGAGCAGATTCTCAAGCAGACCGAGGGCAAGGGCATTTACGTCTACACGCACGGTGAGATGTTGCCGACCCACGGGTATCCGGAGCTTAAGAAGTACCCGCATTTCTACGGGCACTACGGAACGGCCTGGCAAAACCAGCACAAGGAGTTCGCGGGCTTCCCGGGTGCCATCGTGATGACCACGAACTGCATCCAGAGGCCGCTTGACTCATATAAGGCGAATATCTTTACAACGGGACAGGTCGCATGGCCCGACGTGACCCACATTGCCGACAAAAACTTCACTCCGGCGATTGAAAGGGCGCTTGAAATGCCCGGATTCGTCGAGGATGAGGAAGGCAAAACCGTTATGGTCGGGTTTGCGAGAAACACCGTTCTTGGGGTAGCGTCGCAGGTCATCGACGCGGTCAAGAGTGGGGCAATCCGTCACTTCTTCCTGGTAGGCGGCTGTGATGGTGTAAAGAAAGAGCGCGGCTATTATGCCGAGTTTGTCGAGAAAGCCCCTAAGGACACCGTTGTTCTGACGCTTGCATGCGGCAAGTTCAAGTTCTTCGACAAAGACCTGGGCGATATCGGCGGCATCCCGCGACTGCTCGACGTGGGCCAGTGCAACGACGCCTACTCGGCGGTTAAGATTGCGGTTGCGCTCGCCGAAGCGTTTGGCGTCGGCGTCAACGACCTGCCGCTTTCGCTGGTACTCTCCTGGTACGAACAAAAAGCGGTGTCGATTTTGCTTACGCTTCTCTACCTGGGCATCAAAGACATCCGCATCGGGCCGTCATTGCCCGCTTTCATCACGCCGAACGTGCTCGATGTCCTAGTGGAGAACTTCGGCCTCAAGCCGATAACCACCCCGGACGAGGACCTCAAGGCCATACTCGGCTAGGGTTTAGCAAGAACAAGAAGGATTGCCGCAGGGCAACTTACGTAACTTTACTAGCCCTCTGCCTGCGGCTTATTCTTAATTCCCGCAAATTCTTCTTAAAGCAACTGCATTTTGGAACGATACATACTTTAACATAACCCTTTCCCCAATTTGCTTAGGAGGATTTTTTTTATGAAACTCAGCGGGAGTAAAAAGATAACCGCTATTTTTGCCGCCTTAGCCTCAACAATAGCGATCACCGGGCTGACAATGAAGAACAAACAAGGGCACCATGAATGCTCCTGTGCGGATGCCGGCTGTGACTGCAACGACACGTTTGAAGAACTGCATGTCCCGGAGCCCTCGGTTCAGAAGGTCTCGAGAGTAAGAAAGCTTGGTACGCGAAAAGCTGATACCGATCCCGCGACCGGCACGAGAACCGTCGAGGTATTAACGGATATGTTCAATGAGGTTAAGGGCAAGACCCTTCCGAACGAGAGCATCGCCAAGATCATCATGAGCTTGATCAACCTGCAAAACGCCGTGCGGCCCGAAGATGTCATTGACATCAGAAACATCCATTTTATGAAATACGGCAAGCAGAACCACATGGTAATCGACCTCTACACCGCCCATTTCGGCGCGCCCAGGTATGAGGAAGAACTTAACCGGCTATGGCACGATGTATTCCTGGCAGAAGATTTCTGGAATGCTGATTTTATTAAAGTAAGAGTAACCGCCAAGGATAAAAAATCAGGCGATTCGCTTGAGACCATCTCCTGCAGCCTCGATGATGTGTGCAAGTACCTGTTGAAGCAGAGTTCAGCCGAAGAGTTCCAGTCATCCTGGACAAGAAAACGGGCAAAAACGGGCAAGGCGGACGACTTTAATGGCACAAATAACATAAATAACAGAAACAACAGAAATGACACAAATAGCTCTAATACAAATAGCTCTAATAATACATCGGGAAACAAGAAGCTCGGCAAGCTGAAGCGAGCGTAATCTAACCGAGCATTCCTTTAGAATTTGCCGGATGAATAATCCGGCTTTTTCTAGTGTTGCTGGGGAATTCTAATAATTCTGACCAAAGCGACTCTGCGCTGCTGCATTGACTGGACCCTGAAACGGGTGCCGTCAAAGGTGACTTCTTCGCCGGGTCGCGGGATGTGACCCAGCTCGGACAATATCCAACCGGCAACCGTATCGTACTCGGGTGACTTGGGAATATCCAGGTTAAAACGCTCGTTCAGTTCGTCGATCGGGAGCCTGCCGTCGATGACGATTTCACGCTCGCCGATTGCTTTGATCAGCTCTTCCTCTTCGGTTTTGCCCCCGAATTCGCCAACGATTTCTTCAACAATGTCCTCAATCGTTACAATACCCGCCGTGCCGCCGTACTCATCAAGGACCACAGCCACATGCAACCTGCTTTTCTGCAGGTCTTTTAACAAACTGATGGCCCGCCGCGTCTCGGGCACATAGACTACCGGGCGCATGATGTCAATTGCCGGCGCGTCCAGCTGGTTTCTGTCGACGTACTGTATGAGGTCTTTGAGGTGTATTGCGCCGATAATGTTATCGAGGTTTTCCTGGTAGACAAGGAGCCTCGGGTGGCCGCTTTCCTGGGCCTCCTCAAGAACGTCCCTCACGGTTGCAGATGCATCAACCGCCGCAATATCCGGGCGCGGTACCATGATCTGTCTCGAGAGCACGTCGCCGAATTCAAATGCCTGGCGGATCAGCTCTTTCTCCTCGGGCATGAGCGCGGAATGTTGCGTTACCAGCAGTTTTAGCTCTTCCTCGGTAGTGCTCGGGGCAGTATCTTCAGGCCGGACGCCAAAGATTCTGATCACGACGTTTGTCGAGAAGCTCAGCGCGCGCGTGACGGGATATGTCACCGTGTTAAACCAGGCAACAGGTCGTGCAAAGAAGAGTGCAAATTGCTCGGATCTTAAAATCGCGAGTCGCTTCGGTACCAGCTCGCCGAATACCAGCGTAATATAGGCGATGATTAGCGTTATTATGACGATGGCGAGGCCGCGCGCTATCCCCGTGATAACCGGGATATTGAGCTGCGCAATGAGTTTGCTTAAATCGTCGGCAAGTTGATCCGCAGCCGTGGCGCTGGCCAGGAACCCGGCTACCGTTATGGCGGTTTGGGTTGTCGCGAGAAACTGGGTGGGGTCGTGCAGGAATCTCATAACTATTTGCGCTGACTTTGAGCCCTGTTCGGCTTTGGGCCGTATGCGGGTCTCGCGGACGGTGATAACTGCAATCTCAGCGCTGACAAACAACGCATTTATCAAGACTAGAATCGTAATAATTATGAAACTAAGTAATAAAGGACTCATGAACTCCTCGCTTCTCTTTATATAAAGTATAAATTACCACAAAATAAGTTCAACTATATTCACCCGGCCAATACGGCAAACGGTAGGGGGTATAATAGTTGTTAAATAATTGGCGTAAAATGCTGGACAAACCCACAAAAACCAGTCAAAATGGAACAGAAAAGAGATTTCTATCTAACCAAGCAAT
>NZ_PFNG01000067.1:0-679 GCF_002791875.1 Candidatus Aquicultor secundus
GATGAGATTCGCGCCATGGGTATTACGGCCGTTAACTGGTACTGCAACGGGTCGTATCAGCTACACCTTGTCTCCGAAATCTCGCCCCATTACGATTGGTGCCTGGTGCCGGAGAAACTTCGCATTAAAGATTACGAGGCGATGGGGGCCCGTCCGATCTACTGCCAGGAAGCCGCTAACCCCACTATTTATAAGCCATATGACCTTCCGGTGGAGTTCGATGTTACTTTCGTCGGGCAAGCGTATGGGGATCGTCCGGCGTATATTAAGTATCTCTTCGACCGCGGAGCCAATGTGCGGGTGTGGGGTTTCGGTTGGCAAAACTATAGCGAAGACGGCCAGGGGCGACTGGGGTCGAACCAGTTGCAGAGAGCTTTGCGGATTGGGCGAAAGTTGTTAACGCCTGCAGGGTGGCAGGCGGCAGCGCAGCGTCTGCGACGTTCCTTTGAACCGCAAGCTGCGGGATGCGATGTGTATTCTGCGACTGCGAGCAAGGTAGAATTACCTGCCCCAATTATTGGTGGGATTCTCTCGGATACCGATATGATTAGGCTCTACAGCCGTTCGAAAATTAATCTGGGTTTTTCTACGTGCGGCGACACGCATAAAACGGGTGAGCGCATTGTTCAGGTGCGCCTGCGCGATTTTGAGGTTCCCATGAGTGGCGGCTTTTACATGG
>NZ_PFNG01000067.1:725-878 GCF_002791875.1 Candidatus Aquicultor secundus
GATCGTCTGCTATGAGGGGCTTGAAGATCTGGCAGACAAGATTACATATTACCTGCGCCATGATAGCGAACGGGAAAAAATCCGCAAAGCCGGTTACGAACGGTGCCTGCGCGACCATACCTGGCATAAACGGTTTGAGATGGTTTTTAAGGA
>NZ_PFNG01000067.1:972-2790 GCF_002791875.1 Candidatus Aquicultor secundus
TAATCAACGACGGTTCCACTGACAGCAGTGTTGAGATTATCGAATCCTACGATGACCCTCGCATCCGGCTGATTCATAACGAAGCGAATTTGAAATTGATTGCAACCTTAAACAAAGGCGTCGATCTGGCGCGAGGAGAATATATTGCTCGCATGGATTGCGATGACATAAGTTTGCCGCAGCGCTTGGCTAAACAGGCTGCGTTCTTAGACGCGAACCTTTCTTGTAGTGTTATCGCTGTTAAGATTATTCTCGTTGGTGCAAACAAGAACGTGATCGGGGAGTGGAAGGGCGACCGAAAATCGGCGACTCCCATGCAGATCTACAGGCGACTCCCAAGGATTAACTGCATCGCTCACCCCGGGGTCATGATGAGAAAATCCGTAGTTTCAAAATATCGCTATAATCCCGTTCGCCGGCATGCAGAGGATTACGATTTATGGCTAAGATTGTTATCCGATGGATATGGGATCGATAAGATTAACGAGTCGCTTTTGGAATACCGAGTTCATATTGGGCAAGTTACCGCAGTAAATAACGAGGTCGGCTTGGGATTGGCAAATATTAAAGCAAAAGCAAGTTTACTAAGAGAAAAAGCCGCCAGACTCAAGTTGAACCGGTTTGATTTGAATGTTTGTGTTGGATTGCTTATTGATGTAGCTGCTATTGTTCCTAAATTCGTCATCAAGTCAATCTTTAGGCACAGATATATCTGACAGGCATGCTCTTCCCGGTTTTCTGTGTTGAGCATTAGCGGCTTGATTGTTGCGTTTAGATGCAGGTAGAATGCAGTTAGAGTATGTATTGTGCCGGATAACCGGCAGCGTCTTGAGGAGTTTGTGTTAAGGAGTTTTCATGTCTGATTCAAATGATTTGTATGGTGTAATTCTAGCCGGAGGCGCAGGAACGAGGTTTTGGCCATTAAGCCGGGAGATGAGCCCGAAGCAGTTGCTCAGGGTATTTGGCACCGAGAGTTTGATTTGGCAGACGATTAAGCGTTTACTACCGCTTATCCCGCAAGAGCAGATCTATATGGTCTCAAATAGCAAGCTTGCGTCCGAGATACGGACGAATCTTATTACGGGCAAAGAGCCGTTTGATAAGGTAGGCTACCTTGTCGAGCCTGAAGCCAGAAACACCGCCCCGGCGATAGGCCTGGCCGCGGTGTATCTCGCCAATATGAACCCTGACGCCGTGATGGCGATCCTTCCATCAGACCATATTATCAATAACCAAGACGAGTTTCTCGCTGTGCTGAAGCAAGTGGAAGAACTTGCCAAAGCAGGCTATCTTGTAACCCTGGGATTGAAGCCGACCCGCCCGGAAACCGGTTTTGGCTATATCAAATCGGGGGAGAAACTCGCTCAATTTAGCAACGGATATGTATCCCACGCGGTCGAGCGGTTTGTTGAAAAACCCGACAGGGAAACCGCTGTCTCTTATCTGGAATCCGGCGACTATTTTTGGAATAGCGGCATGTTCGTCTTTAAAGCGAGCACGATTTTAGATGAGATACACCGCCTTATGCCCGATTTGTATAATCTTCTTTTGAAATTTAGGGATCTTTCGCTTGATGAGTGGAGTTCGGAAAAAGCGAAGGCTATCTTTTGCGAGGCTGAGTCGTTGTCGATCGACTACGGAATTATAGAGAAATCAGATAAAGTCGCTGTCGTTCCGGTCGACTTGGATTGGAGCGATGTCGGTAGCCTTACCGCGCTTGGCGATTTTTTGGACAAAGATGGGCGCGATAACGCGGTGGCGGGAAACGTGCTTGATATCGAATCCAAAAACTCGATCATTTACGGCGAAGACCGCCTG
>NZ_PFNG01000217.1:0-9204 GCF_002791875.1 Candidatus Aquicultor secundus
GTTCACTCCGAGAACCCCCATGGACGGCTTTACCGTATTGCCGATTCAAATATTTAGCTGGATATCAAAACCCCAGGAAGACTTCAGCCACCTGGCGGCGGCAGCGATTATGGTCCTGCTTGCAGTGCTGCTGTCAATGAACGCGGTTTCGGTGTGGCTCAGGAACAAGTATGAAAAAAGAACCCGCGCCTAGCCGCTTGCCCAACCCAGCGACCGGGCGTCCGGTGAGATAATCGAGCCGTTTTCACGCAAAACCAACGGCACCACCCACTAATATGCGCTCTTGATAACTGCTCAAATCTGGATCGATTTTCACCACCCGTCTTATTCTGTTAGCAACTTAGCCACTCCATTTATTTTGCGTATTATACCGTTATCCAGCATGTTTGACCCTCGCCATCCAAAAAGGCAAAAAATAATTCACACCCCGTGACCGCTTGTACCCCTGTGCGTTGACGCTTGAATCTCCTTGCAAATCGGGCTAATTTACAAAAACTGTGTTTTAAATCGGTAGCTCTGTTGAGCGCTGTTGGTGATCGCTCAACGGCTGTCGGGCAAAACACAAAGCTGGCCAAGAAGCAAACCTGAGGGCTGCCCAAGTTTTTAAGGCAGTCTTCCGGGAAATAAGGAGGGTTCATTATTAATCAGTTAGTAACAACGTTCTCAAAACCGGTTCTCGGCTTATGTTTAAGCCTGATTATCTGGTCCGGCTTCAATCCCCTGCTGCAAGCCCAACCGCAGCAACCGGCACAACCCGCAACAGTCGAAACCGCCCCGGCAAACCCAACAACAGGTCTTGCAACGAAACCGGCACCGGCCAAGCCTCTCTCTCTTCAGCAGAAAGCCCGCATCGCAGCCGAAAAGTATCGTGTTCCGCCCAAGTTGTTCTTCGCTCTTATCCGGCAAGAATCGGGGTGGGACTACAAGGCGACATCATATGTGGGCGCCGTCGGGCTCACCCAGATTATGCCTTTTAATGTAAAGGCTATGGGTTACAGGCTCAGTAGGTTTAAGACCTCACCCGTCGCCCAGCTTGAATGCGGCGTGAAGATGCTGCGGGCCGAGTTCGATCGCTTTGGCCGCTGGGACTACGCTCTAGCGGCGTATAACGCGGGCGGCGGAGCCGTCAGCAGATACGGCGGTATCCCGCCATACAGGGAGACCATACACTACGTAAGAAACATCATGTATATGGCGAATTACAGCTAAGATTTAGCCAGCAGCACTCTCGCGGGGGCGCCTTCAGCCCCGAGAACCTTTAGAGGCAGGCACATTACCTGATATGCGCCTGCCTCTATTTTTGATAGGTCAAGGCCTTCGACTATAACAACACCGTGCTGCAAGAATATGCGATGCACATCCGTACCGTGTTTGTACTCGGCAACGGAGAGGTAGTCGATTCCGACAAGCCGCACGCCTTTTTCAACGAGTAATCGGGCGGCTTCGGAGGTGAAATAGACAAAATCGGTAGTAAACTCATCACGCTCCCAGAGGCGTGAGTTTCGGGTTTTAAAGAGGGCACGCTCGCATTCTTCGAGGTTGAGCGGTTCAAGATCGGCCCCGGTGATCTCGTTTTCAACGCTAAGCTCAAATACGGTTGTCGGACCGACTAAAACATCAAGCGCAAGTTGGTCAACGGTGGCCCCTCCCGGTAGAAAATGAGCGGGGGCGTCGACATGCGTGCCGGTATGACTCCCCATCCTGAGCGTTGAAACATCCGAGGACGCCCCTTCGGCGATTGCGTGCACGATGGAGCGTTCAAATCCGGGGTCGCCCGGCCAGGTGGGCATCTTCGGTCTAATTGAAACCGATACGTCGTAGAGCTTTTGGCGATTCATGACTGTTCTTGCTTTCTTCCGACGGCCCGCTTAACGGCATCGACGATGTGCCAAGGCGTGAGACCATACTTTGCCAGTAGTTCCTTTGGCCGGCCCGATTCGCCAAACGTGTCGTTGACCGCAACCATCTCCTGCGGTACCGGCGCATTCCTCGCTAAGACTTCGGCCACCGCCCCGCCCAAACCGCCGTTGATCTGGTGTTCCTCGGCAGTAACGATGGCCCCCGTTTGCACGGCGGCGGCAACTATAGTTTCAGTATCCAGCGGTTTAATCGACGGGTTGTTTATCACGCAGACCGAATATCCCTCGGCAGCGAGGCTCTCAGCGGCCTCAAGCGCGGGATAGACCATGGTGCCGCACGCAATAATCGCGGCATCGTCTCCTTCGCGCAGGACCAGTGCTTTTCCTATTTCAAACGGGGTTTCAAAGGTGGTTACAACCGCCGTTTTCTCGCGGGCCAAGCGAAGATAGACCGGGCCCTTATAAAGCGCGGCGGCGACAGTCGCTTTTTTTGCCTCAAGCGCGTCGCATGGGACCAGAACCACCATATTCGGCAGGCACCGGGTTATCGCGATATCTTCGAGCGCCTGATGGGTGGCGCCGTCCTCACCGGTAACCAGCCCTGCATGAGAGCCGGCTATTTTAACATTCGCGTTGCTATAACAAATGCTCACCCGTATCTGGTCCCAGTTCCTGCCGGGCGAAAACACCGAAAACGAGCCGGCAAACGGGATTTTCCCCTCAAACGCGAGCCCGGCCGCCATCCCGGCCATATTCTGCTCGGCAACCCCCGCCTCGATAAACCGCCCGGGATACTTTTTCGAGAACTCAAGCGTCCTGGTCGACTCGGTCAAATCGGCGCTGAGCACGACGACATCCTGATTGTACTCGCCCAGCTCCATCAACCCCTGGCCATAGCCATCCCTGGTCGCGGCCTTTTTTATGTCTTTACCAAATAACGGCTCAACAAGATGAGCGCGTGGATTAATAATTTGCGATCTCCTCTTTTATGCGGTTTTGCTCGGCTTTAAGCTGCCTGAGCGCAACATCGCCCTGCTCTTTAGTCGGGGCCTTGCCATGCCATTCGTAGTTGTTTTCCATGTAGCTTACGCCCTTGCCCGGAATCGTATGGCAAATAATCGCCGTCGGTTTTTCGTAAATTGCTTTGGCTTCTTTGCACGCCGCGATGATTTGGCGGATGTTGTGCCCATCCACCTCTATCACGTACCAGTTGAGCGCCCTGTATTTATCCTTGAGCGGCTCTAGCGGGAATATGTCCTCGGTGTGGCCGTCGATCTGGATATTATTCCTGTCTAACAGAACCGTTAAATTTCTTAATGCATGATTGCCCGCGAAAAGCAGCGCCTCCCATGTCTGGCCCTCATCGTGCTCGCCATCGCTTAGCACACAGTACACGTGGTACTTCTTGCCATCCATGCGCCCGGCAAGACTTCTGCCGATAGCCTGCGAAAGCCCCTGCCCAAGCGGACCGCCCGTGTTTTCGACCCCCGGCAGCGAAAGGTTATGCGGGTGTCCCTGCAGCCGCGAGCCGAGCTTGCGAAATGTTAGCAGCTCATTTACGGGAAAGTATCCCGAACGGGCCATAGCGGCATAGCGTACCGCGCAGATATGACCGTTGGATAAAATCAACCTATCGCGCTCATCCCAGAATGGGTTGCGTGGATCGTGTTTTAAAACGTTGAAGTAGAGCGCGGTAAAAACGTCGGCCATTCCCAGCGGCCCCCCGGCATGCCCGCTTTCGGCTTCGATCAGCATGCGGATTATATCCTGGCGGATAGTATTTGCTAGCAACTCCAGCTCTAAAATCTCAAGGTCGGATATCGTCAGCGCCCTCACCACCGCTTTTGCGCTCTCTTATTCCCTCAATTCCGCCAAATAATCTAGGTAATTGTGATAGACCGAACGGCTGCAGACGCGTCTCGAATTCTTTAAATGCGTCCTCGGGGTTCGCCACATCAAAAACGGCGCGTCCGACGCAGATAAAGTCGGGCTTGGCATCGATTATGTCATTAAGCAACTCAAGCCTGACCCCGCCGTCTATGCCGGACTCAATGCCCGGCTGCAGCATTCTTAAGCCCTTGAGCTTTTCGAGAACCGACAGCTCGAACGGCGATCCGTTAACTTGTGGGTTGACGGCAAGGAAGAGGACCGAGTCCACATCTTTCGCCAACCCCAGAAGCTTGCCGACCGATGTACCGGGATTTACCGCCAAACCCACCTCAAACCCCAGCTCTCTGATTTTATTGATAGTCTCCCGGTGGTCGGAGACCGCTTCATAATGAAAGAACACCCTTTTAAAAACGGCATCTTTAAGCGGTTTTAGGTACGAAACGGGATCGCTTACCATAAGATGGGCGTCAAGCCGCAAACTGGTCGTTATCGAAGCCGCCTCGACCGGTGAAATGCTGTTCATGGGCACGAATCGGCCATCCGCAAAATCAACCTGAGCCGTACCCGACAACAACTCTGCCAGCATCAGTTTACGCCGATAATCATCAAGCGTATCGCTTAGTATAGCCGGAATAAGCCGCATACCATACCCCCAAGTCCGCGAGCGCGTAACATGCTCGGTGAATAACTCCCTTTATTGTAGCGGCAAACAAGCTTTCAGAAAAGCTGTTTGCGCCGACATCACAAGCATAGCATTACTTACTCCCGAGCGATACGAAATTAATCGGAGGTCTTCGTTTTAAAACGCCAGTCGAGATAGATGGAATCATCGTCGGCGTTGGCGTTAATGCTCACGCGATAGTCCATCCCGTACTCCAGCGGACGCTTAGGGATGATCGCGATCGAGTCCCTGATGTACTTATCAGAAAACGGCATTATTTTATAAAACTTAACATCAACCCCATTACTGTCGGTAAGTTTAACATCGATTATCTTGATATCTTTATAGCCGTTAAACGTAATCGTAATCGGATATCCAACCGGGTACTTTGCACCCGGCAAGGGGTCCGGCGTCTCGTCACCGGTGAACTTCACCGGAACGTTTGTCTGGGCATCGGCAGGATAGTAGATAATTTTTTTTGAGATCGGGAACCCGGGGTTGGCAAAATCCATAACATAAGCCACTCGATCCCCCGCCTTTGCCGCCCCAAAACCCGTCTCGTAGACATTGGGATTTATAATCGGCAACCGGTGATACACCGTATCGACCCAGCCGTCGATAGCCCACTGCGGGTCGATCCGCAAGAGATACTGTGCAGACGACCAGCGCATGCTACAGACCTCGGTAGCATAGGTAAACTCATCGTAGCCAAAGTGGCGCATCCTATCCCACGGCCAGGCGCCGGTAAAACCGGTATCGCTATTGCTCTCGATATGGCCGGACAAGTTATGGCTAACGTTATACGTTGCATGGGCCGTTGACGCCTTGTTGATGGTTTTATTAAGTGTGACGGCTTTAAGCCCAACAACGCTGCGGTAATGATTAACCCTGCTCAAGGCCGCGCTTTGCTGCTCTGTGGGGTTAAGCTCCGGCATCACCTTGGGCTCGGTCGTCGCGGGTGAAATAACGACCCGCCAATCCCTCAAATCCAAACCGCCGCCCTTAGGATTCTTTAGCGTGGACACCGTAATGCTCGGTTTCTTGCACGATACGCAAGACTTTCCAAAATCGTGCGCCAGCTTCGGGTCGTTAAAGTAAAGCGTGGTAAAAAACGCCAAAGTGAGCATGGTAAGCATGCTCACAAAAACCCATAAAGCTCTGACAAATATCTGAAAGAGAAGCCTGGCTCCGTTCATTAATCACCATTGTCTTTGCTCTCGCGCAGTAGGAGTACTTTAATAATAACCATTTATCGACATTTCAAACCACTGCCGGCACTTGCTTACGGCCATAATTCCACCGCTCACCCTCCCTTTAATTCCAGGCGAGCGGTACTGTGTGCGGTCAACCGATTTTCGTACGCCACCCACACCCGAAAAGTTGCCACTAGACCCCGTAGCAGGTCGTTTACCAGGTTTTTATTATCGGTTTCAAGATCGGCTTGTATAGTGTAATTAAGGCGATACGCTACAGCAGAGCTACAGCAGATATAGATTCGTTTATAAATGTACTGCTTATAAATGTACTTAAATGACTTAAATGAGCTAAATGACTTTAGCGTATCGATTGCAATGGCGGTTCTCGGTGAAAACATTGGAAAACATTGGGATTGTAATCAGGGGGTGAGACTTATGGCAAGGACGGCTATTTTAAGGGGATTTCTGGATAGAATCGGTGTTCCGGCAGTAAAAAGCTCGGGCACATGGAGCGTCATCAAAATCGAGAAGATGCTCAAGGACCTCAATATCATCGGCTACGAGTTCGACTACGAGCCCAGAGTAGTCCGGCTGCAAGACAGAAACCAACTGATGCTGGTGCTGTGCTATATGATGCCATTTGAAGTCTCAGACGATTTTGATCTGGCTCCGGACGAGTTCAACGGTGTCGCATTAGTCCAGGCGGGCAACTGGCAATTCGAATCCAGGGCGTAAGTGTAGAAATGTGTTTCTAATACCACCCGCGTTTTTTCTTAAATGACATCGCTTTAGATGGGTTGCCGTAGCGGCGCTTGATATACTCGCAGCCGGCCTTGGCCTCGCTGGCCGGATCCCCTAATACCATCCAACCCGGCGGATTTCCAAGCTGGAACAATCCATAGTATCCTGCCGAACTGATGACTCCGGGTGTCACACATTCATGCTTATATATCCACACAAGCGCATCCTGGTCGGCTTTGGAAGGCCAATAGGTCGCACCGACGCGCCTGACTGCCACTTCGACATCGCACGACCTCATAGCGCCCCTGGAGACGGTAACGCGTCTCACTCTATGGCTGTGTTTGCGTTTTTTATGCCTACGCTTTTTCTTCTTATGTTTTTTCTTCTTATACTTATGGCTAGCTTTCTTACTGCTCTTATTAGAGCTTACCAGATATGGTTTCGCCAGCCCTGTTGACGCAGACACGCTCGCGCCGTCAGCAACGGTATTTAAACTGGCAAACCTGACGACTCTATTGCTTACATCACTTGCGCTATGTGCGCTATTTGTACCGCTTGAAACGCCAGCCGTGACGACGGCGCTATTTGATCTTACCTGTGCGATGGCCTCACGATGCTGCGACCCGGCCGCAGATACGTGCAACATCACAACTGTAAGGAGCATTGCAAAACCGAGAATTGACAAACTTTTGCTATTCTTCACTAAGCACCCCACCTAACTTTTTGGTAATAAGGAACTTACGTCCATCAGCTTCTTTTATGCATGATGGCATCGTAAACATGCAGTATTCTTGTTCTGTTAGATCATGTGGTCTTGGATTAGGTTTAGTGCTGCGGCGAGTGGAGGTTTATATCGTGCTACTTCTGACCTTTTCTCGTTATGTAAGCCCTCCTACCGCTTGGCCGAAGGACTGTATGGTCCATTACTATAACGTAAATTCGCCCGCATGTCCAGCCAAAGCCTCTCAAAAAAAGAGCCGTCCTCCATTAAGAACGACCCATCTATCAGGTAATACACTTGTGGGTCTAAGCGGCCTTAATACGTATGCCGTGCTTTATTGCATCGTTGATCACGCCGCGTGTTTTCGCCAACTTCTCAAATTCCTTTCGCGTGTACGGGAGCGCTTCGAGGAAATAGCTAAGGTTCCAATGCTCGCTTAAAAAAATAAGGCGGCGAGGAAACGGTATATCTGCAAACTTATCATCGATAATAATCAGGTCGACATCACTTGTTTCAATTGCATCGCCTCTTGCCCTCGACCCAAACAGAATCGCCTCCTGAGCATCGATAGCCTTAAGGAATTCTTTTATCTGTTCTATGAGATCTTGAGATTGCTGTTTATCCAATCCAAAACCTCCTTAGACTTCGCGATGGCTTGATCTGCAATCTCTGCATCATAAATGTCGGACGGTTTTCCGACAGCCGCATCAACATATCGGGTAACGGTATAATGAGGATTCAAGAATTGCAGGTGTTCGTTAATTGATTTAGGAATAGCCCAACCAAGCTCGCGTGCCAACTCGGTCAAGTTATGGGATTTAGGAAATGCTTTCTTGAGGACAACAAGATGTGCCGCTTTTAATGCTTTTTCCGTGGCTTGCCTTGCTAGCCAAACAGCATAATTATATCGTGCGCCTTTGAACATGATCTGCGCGCTTTCCAGATCATAGATTGCGTCATCGAGCCATAGCTGGGCTTCTTCTCTCACAAAACACCCGACCCCTTTATCTTTAAAACATTATAACACGATCGACATTTCCAAAAACAGAAAATCAACGTTGGTCAATTGGCTTTTTTCTAGATTACGATTAATATAAATTTTAACCGGACAGTAGTGATCTTGGATCTCAACACCGGGTTACGGCGCGGTGAGCTATTTAACCTTAAATGGGACGACGTTGATTTTAACCGCGCCATACTAACAGTTAGAGGCACTGGTGCGAAAAGCGGGCAAACCAGACACGTCCCGCTAAAAGAGGCAAAGCTATATTCAGCGATATTGCTACGGTCGCGCCGCTACCAGGCCAAACACAAAACCATTGCCCCAGCCCGGATAGGGGCTGAGGCACGCTGAAACAGGGTTGAAACCGTCGAATATACGTGGACGAACCATAATATATAATAGGTTCCGATACCTTTAAATGGACGGGATACCCAAAGCCCGTGCCTGGCGCCCCCAGCAATGGCGGCAGCGCCTTGTTATATTTTCTCTTTGTATTTCCTGAAGCCATCAACCAGTTGCCGGAAAGAGGTGGGTTTGTACTTCTCAAAGCTCTCTTCGTCCACATAAACAAAGTCATAGGTCACATTCGACTGCACCAGGTTGATGTCCTCGCACCATTGCCGCAGCCGTTCCGTCTTGAGCGGCACGTCCAGGTCTTCCCGCCCCTTGGTCTCGACAATGACAATTCGTGCGCCGGATAGCTTGACCAGAAAGTCCGGGTAGTAGTTGGAGATGTCGCCGTGCGCGTTCACATAGTCCAGTTTGAAATGCACCGCCAGGTAGTTTTTTGCGTAGGAAACCACATCGTCGCAGTCTTCCAGGAAGCGGGCGAAAGTGAGTTCAAACCGGCTGTCCCCAATGATACGGTTAAAGACACTCTTCTTCGGGACAAGGTAGCCCTGATCCTTTGCCACAAAGGGGCGCGTTTGCCGCAGCTTGATGGTGTCGCGGATTTCGGCGTCGCCCTTATCCTGCACCGTCAACGCATTGATCGCCTTTTTGAAGGTTTCGAGCAGGGTTTTGGTAGCAGCCAGTTCCGACAGGTTGCGCAGGGTGTTCGGGCTTTCCAGGTCTACCGGCCGGTCAAACAACCGGTCCTGAATAAACGCCTTGACCTTGCCATACAGCACGTC
>NZ_PFNG01000273.1:0-9160 GCF_002791875.1 Candidatus Aquicultor secundus
GTTTAGCACTCTACGGGGTAGAGTGCTAGGTAGGTAAGTTATGCTTGACGCAAGAAAAAAGGCAATTCTTTTCGTAGCCGTACAGGAATATATTCTTACAGCCGATCCGGTAAGCTCGCAAAGGCTGGTTGAGAAATACCAACTTGGTGTAAGCTCGGCCACCGTTCGTAATGAGCTTGCCTTGCTTGAGGATCTGGGGTATCTTAGGCAGCCGCACACCTCTGCGGGACGTATCCCCACCGATATCGGGTATCGTTTCTATGTCGACAACACCCTGGATAAGCCGGGTTTGACCGTGCAGGAAGAGGAAGCCGTAACGGAGCTGTTCTCGGCCGTCAACCGCGAGATGGGTGCGATGTTGCATGAGACGACGCAGATTTTATCGCACCTCACAAACTACGTGGCGGTTGTGCTTGCGCCGTCTTTCAAGAAAAGCACGCTTAAGCACGTCGACCTTGTCTCGATTTCGTCGAGGCACGTTCTGGCGGTTTTAATCACCAACAAAGGACAGGTTCTAAAGCGTATCATAACTATCGAGCTGGCGGATAAAGGGCTTAGCGGCATCGAGCACTTCTTAAACGAGAGGTTGCAAGGCATGGGGCCGGCACAGATTTCAGCGCTTAAAGAGGGTGTCGATCTCGCCGACCGCGATACCGCGAGGCTGATACGGCACTTGATCGGTGAGATAGCGGATATCATGGCAAGCGAAGATAAAGAGCGTGTGTTTTTAGGCGGGACCTCAAGCATATTGCGCCAGCGAGAGTTCGAAGACCTTAATAAAATCGAAGCGCTTCTGAACTCGCTCGAACACGGGTATCGTCTATTGCAGTGGCTTGAAGACTCGTTGCGTACGGAAAAGGTTCTCGTGAAAATCGGGTCTGAAAATACCGATCAACAGATTAAGGACTGCACCGTGATCGCGAGCAGCTACCATATCGATGGCGAGACGCTCGGAACCCTGGGTATTATCGGCCCCACCAGGATGGATTATGCGAGAGCCATCTCATCTGTTACGATTATTGCCGATAATCTCACGAGGGCGTTAACGGAACTACGTTCTGGATAAGTTGGATATTGAATCTAAAAGATATTAAGAGTAGAAAGAGAGACATTAGTAAATCTAATTTGAGGTAAAAGATGGCGGATTATTACGAGATTTTTGGCGTTTCTAAGAGCGCATCGCAGGACGAGATCAAAAAAGCATACCGGCGCCTGGCCAGGAAGTATCACCCGGACGTAAACCGGGAAGACCCGGATGCCGAGTCCAAGTTTAAAGAGGTTAACGAGGCGTACGAGGTCTTGAGCGATCCCGATAAGCGGCGCAACTACGATACGTTCGGCTCTGCGAAAGGCCCGGCTTTTGGCGGTGGCGGTTATCAGGACTTCTCGGGGTTTGGCAATGTCGACTCGCCGTTTGGCGATATCTTTGATATGTTCTTTGGCGGCTGGCAGCAGCAACAGGGCGGCGGCAGGGCGAGAAACGCCGCCAAGCGCGGCTCTGATTTGAGCCTCGAGCTTACGATCGAATTTGAGGAAGCCGTTTTCGGCGCTGAAAAGGAAATCGAAATCGCACGCCTTGTAAGCTGCGAGACCTGCCATGGCTCGGGGTTAAAGCCGGGGACGAGCGCAGAGACCTGTCCCGAATGTAAGGGTGCGGGCGAGATCAGAAGCGAGCAGCGTACCGTCTTCGGTACCTTTATAAGAACGGCCGCCTGTCCGAAGTGCCGCGGTGAAGGTAAGGTTATTACCACCCCCTGTGAGGACTGCAACGGGCAGGGAAGAAAGCCGGTTCATGAGAATATAAAGGCTGATATTCCGGCCGGGGTGGACAACGGCGCAATCCTTAAACTTGGCGGAAAGGGCGAGGCTGGTCTGCGAGGCGGAATGGCGGGAGACCTCTACATAACGCTTCACGTTACACCACACAAAATATTCGAACGCCGGGGAAGGGATTTGTTCTGCCAGTTCCCGATAACGTTCCCACAGGCGGCCCTCGGTGTTGAGTTGCAAGTGCCAACCCTTGAGGGATTTGAGACGATAAAGGTGCCGGTCGGCACTCAGAGCGGTACCATATTTAAGATACGGGGCAAGGGCGTTCCGGCGCTTCACAATAAGCATAACCGGGGCGATATAATATTCCAGGCGGTTATCGAGACGCCGCACAAGCTCACCGAGAAGCAGAAAGAACTCTTGCTTGAGTTTGCGCGTGAATCCGGGGACGATATGTCAACGCCCAATCGCCACAGCTTTTTTGAGCGCGTAAAGGATGCATTCGGTACGAAATAGGCCCAGCGCAGGGGGCGTTCGTAAAATGCGTAAAATACTGCGCAAATAACATATAAGTTGAAGAGTAAGTCGCCTAGGGCGACTTACTGGTATAGACGGAGGCTATAAACGTTGAATTGGCTTAAAGTAGAAGTTCTCGTACATCCGGAGGCCGCCGAGGTGCTGTCTGCGGCGATGCTCGACTTAAGCCCCTCCGGTATCCAGGTCGACGAGCAGGGACGCAACATGCTCATCACCGCCTATATCCCGGACTCTTCGTTTATCGATGATGCCAGGTTAACCGTTCAGGATACCCTGCTTACGGCGGCTTCCCAGGGGCTGCAAACCGGGCCGGGTCTTATTACCGTAACCTCGATTACCGATGAGGACTGGGTCGAGAATTACAAAAAGCACTTCAAGCCGATTCGTATCGGCAGGTTTCTGATAAAACCCTCCTGGGAGGCCGTCGAGGCTTCGCCCGGCGACCTTGTGATCCGGCTTGACCCCGGCCTTGCCTTTGGCACGGGTTCGCATCCCACTACTGAGGGGTGCCTCATATTCCTGCAGGAGTTCATGACCGGGGGCGAGACGGTTTTTGACCTTGGCACGGGCTCCGGGATATTATCGATCGCCGCTGCAAAGCTTGGCGCGCGGCGGGTAATCGCAATCGATAACGACCCGCAGGCCATTACCGTTGCGAGGGAAAATGCCGAGAAAAACGGGGTAGCCGATAAAATCGAATTTTCGGTCGCCGACTTCGCCGCCATCTCAACCATCGGTGCGGATCTCATGGTAGCCAATCTCACCGCTCCGCTTATTATCGATTTCCTGGAAGATATCCCCGGCAAGGTACAGGGGCTTAAAATCTTGATCGCTTCCGGGATAATGGTTGAACAAAGGGCCGGCGTTATTAGGGCGCTCGGGAAAGCCGGCTTTACCGTTGAAGAAATCCTCACAAAAGGCGAGTGGGTCTCCCTGGTGAGCAAGCTTGTCTAAGCCACGGTTTTTTGTCGACAGGCCGGTCAAATTCGCGGTCGATATTACGGGGCCCGATGCGAGGCACATAAAAGACGTTCTGAGGATAGGGGTAGGCGACATCATTGAAGCGGTCGATCCCGAGGGCACTATCTCTGACGTTGAGATTACCAGCCTACTGCCCGATAAAGTTTCGGGTAGGGTCATCGCGAGCTACCGCGCCCGCGAAGAACTCCCCGAGGTGTTTCTATTTCAAGCCCTCCCAAAGGCAAGCAAGATGGACGATATCGTGCGCCAATCTACGGAGATCGGCGTTACCGGAATATTCCCGGTCATGACCGAGCGCGTAGTCGTCAAGCTTGAATCAGAGAAAGCGCCCAAGAAGGTCGAGCGCTGGCAAAAAATAGCCGCCGAAGCCGCAAAGCAGTCGCACCGCACCTTAATCCCCTCCGTAAACAGCGTCCTTACCTGGATGGGTGCTTTGGAGAAGCTTAGGGAATTCGATGAGATTATCGTCTTCTGGGAAGAAGAGCGCGGTACGCTCCCGTATGAAGTTCTCGACCCAGCGGCAAAAAACATCGCTGTTGTCATAGGTCCGGAGGGTGGTCTGTCCGATAAAGAGGTCTTAGACCTTAAAGGCCTTGGCGCCAAGGTAGTCACACTTGGCGAGTCTATCCTGCGGGTAGAGACCGCCGCCCCTGTTGCCGTGGCCCTCGTTCTTTACGACTTGAGAAAAATCAAGAAGTTTCCTTTTTCCCAGTGAACTGCCTATAATACTACAAGCTACTAAAAGTGTCCCCAACAGTTGTATGGATAGTAGGAGGAGATAGTGTATGAATATACATACTAGGGCGGGCGCCCTCGGTATCGTTGGCGCGCTCCTATTAAGCGCCGTTTTCCTGACAGCGTGCTCGGGCTCCAACAAACAATCGAGCCTGGATTCAAAAAGTGAAACGACTGTTGAAACCGAACAAAAAAGCGCGGCTGATAGCAAATCCGCCGCATCGAGCATCGACCCGTTAATCCTCATTACTAAAGCGGATGCCGAGGCTCTCTTTGGCGAGCGCATAAAGGAGCCGAAGGGGAGTAACGGGGATGAGTCCCTCGGGCAACAGATTGTAATATATGGTGCGGATTCTGAGACGTCGTTTAAGACCGTGACATTTTCGCTCATCCGAACCGCGGATATCGCCAAGGAAGAGCGCGATAAAGGCCGGGATGCCGCGCATGCATTCGTAACCACAAAAGAGCAGTTTCCGTCCGCGAAGCCGGTTCCGGGCATCGGCGGCAGTGCGTTCTGGGATGGTCCCCAGGGCGGCTGGACCGGCCTTAACGTACTATCAAAAGACACCTATTTCACAATAAAAGTTAACCTCGGCACCGACGTCACCAGCGACACTGTGGAGCTTAACGCTGAAAAAGGACTTGCGCTCAAAGTGCTGGAGCGGCTTCCGAAGGAGCCACTTAAATAGGGCGTTTTGTTTAAGGTTCCATACACGTAATTGCATCATCATCGGAACAACCCAAAAAACTGCAGACCTATAACCTCTCAAATAAGTTTGGCGGCGAGCCGTATAAGTTCAAGATATCGGATGGTATAGTTTAAGTTGATTCTTCAAGTGAGATTACGCAAGATAAATTTAAAGACAAGACCGAGAAAGGCTTTATCGCAGAGCTACAAAACTAAACGAATGGCAAAGCCTAATCGGCTCACACCAAGCGGTAGGATTGAGCCGTTTAAATGGAGAACAGCATGAAGTACTCTTACCTATTAATTATTATTATAGCATTAGTGTTAATACCTGGCTGTGGTTATACTAGTGCACCGTTAAGCACTGGGCAGCGTCAATCTGATCATAAGAAGATTAGAAACGATAGATCCGAGATCAAAACCGCATGGGTTGAAGATAGTCGCTATAATCCAAGAACGGTTATGCCCTTCATGGCATATAAAGGCTACGTATATCGACCTGGCAATAGTGTAGGCAAATTTAGCAGTAACTTTAAATATGTAGGAACTTACGATAATAGAGAGGTTTTTACAAACCCTGATAATACTGGTACCCCGCCATTCTATTTATGGGCAAAGGGAAGATATTTTAATGTCGGTAAGAACTTAGAACTGTTTATAAGAGCAGAAAATACAAAGAGTAGCTCAATAGAAAGCATTAAAGCTATTGGTTCGTGTAATGATCTTGAGTTAGCAATCGAACTTCCTAAGCATCCTTATTCTGTTGGGGTACAATATTGGGCTAAAGTATTACTTAAAAATCTAACCTCTAACGATATTGAGCTGATTGCCGATAAACTTTTTGAGCTGCAAGTTATGGATAGTGCAGGCTATAGAATCTGGCCAGAGCATAACGGGTGGGGAAAACCGGTTCCCAATATTATAGAAAGTAGGGGTACTTATTCAGCACAGCGCCCATTCACGATTGGCTTGCCCGGTAAATACACAATACTGTGCCAGCTGAAATACAATTCTGGCAAAATTGGTAAACTTAATAAATATGGTTTAGTTGATGGTGTATCTTTTAATCCACCAACCATAAAGACAAGCCCACGGGAAATTATGGTCAAGTAAATAGTATAAGGGTAAAGGATTATTTAAAGCACTATGAAGAAATAAATCAGAGTTGAAAACGGGGTGCGTGTGTTAACGCCCCCGTTTTCAACGTTCTCTATGGCTGCATACGACTATTCAAACATCGTCTTTGCAAACGCTCTTATTTCATTTAGATTTGCAGATTGACTATATACAGTATATCTTGCCCCATTCTCAAACCAGGATACTACGGTAGGATAGTGATGTTTCGAACCATTTGGTAGGTCCTGATATCCTTGTTCAATCTCTATGCCTGGAAACCCATTTACCTGAACCTTCTTGATGATGTCTGGATACTCTTTAGCATTAGCATCGTAATCATCTGCATTTGGGCTTGGGTTCTCAAGCACAATTATATTACCATAATCCAGCCTTAGTCCCCTTTGTTCTTTTGGGAACTTGTGTACCTGTACTTTCAGAAGTGGAATACCAGCTGGCGGTTTAGGTATTCTTGGAGTGAAACTTATTTCTTTCTTTGCATCGTCAATAGAGCGAACCTCTGCATATAATGCATCGACAGAGGGTTGCTTATATTTTGCTGTATCTTTGCTATTTATAACTTGTCTTGATACATTAGCTTTACTTATTATCCCGGGCTTCGCGCTTCCTTCATTGCTATGATTACCAAGCCCTATAGCAATACTAGTTGCAGCCAATATCCCTATGCTAAAAACAGATATAGCGCTTAATAGCTTAGTGCTCTTTTTCATCTCTACCACCTCCAATTACTGTTACTGTAATACCGTCCACCATTCGGTTCTTCCATTAAGTACCGCTCTATATATGGGGTCATTATCTTCTATAGTAATTACGCCCCACAAATACCACGATAAATTAGTGCCACGTTTTGTTACGTTCTTGAAGTGTGTGTCAACCCTGGCCGCATCCGAAAATCTTTCCACGCCAGTTTGGGGATAACCGTAATAAAATGCTAGATCGGTCCAGCGCCATTTCCATGTTGTATTAAAATAGATATCCCAATCATTGCTGAGTTGCCCTGTACTTTGAGTCTTCCATCTATACCATGTATTGTTAGAGCAATTTCCGTGTTCTTGTATGGTATATATTCCGTAGTACATTTTGGCCGAGAACATGTATGGCCCCTTGGTAGAGCCACCGGTATAATGATCCTTGGTCCAGCCTACCTCTACTCCATTTATGTCATCATATATGACATAGGCTGAATTCACTACAGTATCATAATACTGACCGAACGTGATTGTGCCATCAACGTAGTTGTCAGCATATATACCAGTCCACGTTTGAGGACTTGATGCGTCGTAACCCAGAATGCTTGTATCCATCGCCATGGCAGCAGATGGATATCCCACTAATAACGCAAGTATAAGCAATGCAACTGAAATCTTAAGTCTCAACTATAACGCCTCCTTCGAATGGAATTGCAATCAATTCTAATACTACAACTAACTTCTACGGCAGCTAACAGCTTAGCTACCAATGCTTTTAAGAACCGTAAGACCCCCCCCTTAGGGAAACCTTTGAATGGAAGGTAACCCAGAAATAAAGACATATAGTGACTTTGATCAACAGGTTCTTGAATGGAACATTTTGCGAGCTATTATCTAAGGCTCGCATCACTTAACAGTCATACGATTTTAAAGTAACTGATAAGATGTTAGCATAATATATTGATGCAATACAACCATAAATTATTACTATATAGTAATAATTTATCGAGCTTTAGCATATTTTGGGATTTAGAGATAGGCTTGCTATCGAGTTTATGGTTTCATTCATTTTCCAAACTTGTACTAGCAGCGTTCAATAGCGGACAAAGAGATGGTTGGTTTATACGATTTCATCCAAAGGTATATTGAGGGATGAACTCAAAAAACTGTAATATCTCTCAAGTGATACTAAGGCATGAGCATTTACGCCGCAATCATCACAACCGATTTTATATCCTCGGGGGGGGGTTGTTGAGGGCCGCTTTGAATTCGTTAATCGGTATGCGTCTGGTTACCATCTCATCGAAGATTCCCGGCCATTTGCGATGTATCTCGGTCATATGCTCGATTGCGTGTTGGAAGTGGTCGCGGTTAGAGTTTACCAAGCCGAATCCACCTGATTCTTGTTTTTATCAAGCGCCTCGGCGAAAAACCCCGCACCGTCCATTCAAAAACCCCGGTTAAAGTTCTTCTTTAGATCGACCGCATCCTTGCGTAGGCTTTCGGCCCTGGTAGCGTCGCCGAGCAACGCAAGAAGGTCTGCGGCCTCCAGCTTGGTCATATGCACATAGCCCTGGGCCTCACAAAGAGCGATAGGGCCTTCGACAAACTTTCCATCGGCAAAGCGTACCGAGTCCCAGGGGTCCTTCTAGTCCTGGTTTTCAAGGCCGTGCTTATTCATCCCTTTGTACTCAACATAGCCATCATGATCCTTGCCCCCGTATGTATCGATCCACTTAAGTGCCCGCAGCAGGTTTTCTTTTAGGTCCTGTATGAATGCTTTATCTGCGGTCCATTTAGTTGGGCCTCGGATCAACCGAATATGCGCATAAAATGCTACAAATCGCCGCCCTCCCTCCTCAATTATGGTTAGTTTTCTTGAAAATTGCTACTATCCGTTCTATTGTGGTAATAATTACCATTTACCGCCCAAGCCCCCGATTCCTGACAGTCCGGGGGAATGAAAGTTCGGAGGAGCCCCATGCTGACAACGGTACTCATTGCTAGCTCGTACCCATTGATCGTAGAAGGTATAAAGACGGTACTGGAAAACAACAGGGATGTAGGAACTGTGTTATCTGCAGAATCATATCAAGAAACGATCGAAGAGATAAAGAAGGTTGCTCCAGATGTAGTTATCCTCACCCAGCAGATTAAAGACGGCTACGGCCTTGATGTGATTAAGGCCTGCAAAGCCGAGCACCCCTCTATGAAGTTTTTGTTGATGTCGTATATGTCGCAGATAAAAGTGTTCGAGCAGGCGGTGGAGGCCGGAGCCTCTGGAGTATTATTTATCAGTGCGACCAAAGACGAGTTGTTTGCCGCCATAAGCGCAGCGCTTACCAATGAGATCTACGTTCAGCCCAAGCTTGCGTCGTTGCTCTTTGGGAATAGGAAGATGTCGGCAGACGGAGAGTTTTTGCTTACACCGAGACAGCAGCAGACCATCGAGCTGATAGCGGCCGGCTACACCAATAAAGAGATAGCCTTTTCGCTCTCCTTAAGTATTGAAACCGTAAATACGCACGTAAAGCAGATTCTTAAAAAACTAAAAGCAAAAGATAGGGCCCAGGCGACGGCTATTGCCTTCAGGAAGCCCCTGATATCATAATGCCCCACCAAATGC
>NZ_PFNG01000061.1:0-125 GCF_002791875.1 Candidatus Aquicultor secundus
GTAATCTACCTTTATGTCTTATTTCTATATATTTTTCTATGTACTATTATTTATATGTGTTGCTTCTGTATGCTCTTTTTTATCTTTTTTATCTTTTAAATCTCTTTTAAATCTCTTTTACTTCT
>NZ_PFNG01000061.1:153-5086 GCF_002791875.1 Candidatus Aquicultor secundus
TTCCTCGTGCGGGCGTTGGTATGAGTGCGCTGACCGCGTACTGGCAGTCCTCTGCGGTGTCTTAAGCCGCGATAACATCCTATCTCCATGAGACGTTTGATGTTCTGAGACACCTCTCTGCGCAGATCGCCTTCAACCTTAAGGTTTTTGTCGATGTAGTCCCTGAGCTTGATGACTTCTTCCTCGGTAAGGTTGCGAACCCGCGTGTCGGGATTAACTCCTGTGCCACCAAGTATTTCCTGTGACTTCGAAAGACCTATACCGTAGATATAGGTTAAACCGATCTCTACCCTTTTCTCCCTGGGTAGGTCAACTCCGGATATACGTGCCAAATTCTCTTCCTCCTAAACTAACCAAATATATATTCAAGCCTTGCCTTCCAGCGCAAAGCATCATTTACGCCAAGAATCCAGAGTATTAGCCCTGGCGCTGCTTGTGGCGCGGGTTCTCGCAGATAACGAGGACTTTTCCGTGCCTCTTGACGATTTTGCATTTTTCACAAATTCGCTTTACCGATGGTCTAACCTTCATTGTCCCTCCACAACCTCTCGTATTTCCCAAGGAATATACGCTTTTTCTTAATTCTTAATTCGTAATTCGAAATTCTTCTTAATTCGTAATTCTTCTTAATTCGAAATTCGAATTACGAAATTTACTTGAATCTATATACGATGCGGCCCCTGGTCAGATCGTAAGGCGACAGCTCCACGACAACCCGGTCACCCGGCAGAATGCGGATGTAATGCATGCGCATCTTGCCCGAAATATGGGCTAAAACCTTATGCCCGTTGTCCAGCTCAACCCTGAACATGGCGTTTGGCAAAGGCTCTACTACCGTACCTTCAACTTCTATGGCTTCTTCTTTTTTAGGCACCTATATCCTCCACTTGGGTACGCCCACGTTGTCTTAATAATCTAAATGGCTCTGCTTTTTGCTTTTCAGCGCGCTTTTCTGCACAAAACCATATTATAACAAAATTTATGTCGAGCGTCTATAAAACCGTCAATACGTCGGGCCCTTGTTTGGTAACCGCCACCGTGTGCTCGAAATGCGCCGAGAGACTTCTGTCCTCGGTAACGACGGTCCAGTTGTCCGCAAGGATATCGACCTTGAACCCGCCGATGTTGACCATCGGCTCTATCGCAAAGACCATACCGAGCTTGATCTTCGGTCCCCTTCTCGGAAGACCGAAGTTTGGGATTTGCGGGTCTTCATGCATCGCCCGCCCTATGCCGTGTCCGACGAACTCCTTGACCACAGAATAACCGGCCGCCTCAACCGTGGATTGAACCGCATAGGATATGTCATAGAGATAATTATCCTCAACACATTGCTCTATCCCCTTAAGCAGGGACACCTTTGTCACGTCGATCAGGCGCTGGGCTTCCTCAGAGATTTTGCCAACCGGAAACGTCGCCGCGGCATCGCCGTAAAAGCCGTCAAGCTCAGCCCCGACGTCGATGCTGATAATGTCCCCCTCGACAAGTTCTCTCGAACCCGGAATTCCGTGGACGACTACCTCGTTCGGTGAAGCGCAGATAGTGGCCGGATATCCCCTATACCCTTTAAACGCCGGCCTGGCCCCCGATTTGCGGATAAATTTTTCCGCTATCGCATCCAGCTCGGCCGTCGTTATGCCGGGCCGTATCTCGTTTTCAATGAGCTTAAGAGTTTGAGCCACTATGCGCCCGGCATGGCGCATAGCAGCTATTTCACTCTTACTTTTGCGAATAATCATACCCTCGCCTCAAAGGAAAGAGTCATCTTATACTTTCGCCTTAAGGGCGTTGCTGATATCGCCGAATACATCTTCCATGCCTTTGGTCCCGTCGATATCAAACAGAACGCCTTTTTTGGTGTAATACTCGATCAGCGGTGATGTCTGGCTGTGATAGACATCGAGGCGGTTCTTTACGGTCTCGATGGTATCGTCCGCCCTTTGATACAGCTCGCCGCCACAGGTATCGCATACGCCCTCTTTCTGCGGTGGGCTAAACACCATGTGATATGGTTTCTGGCAAGACTTGCAGATACGCCTGCCGGTCAACCTGTCAAGAAGCTCCTCATCGGGAACAATAATATTAACAACCGCATCAAGGTTCTTGCCCAATGAACTAAGCACTTTATCTAGTGCATCAGCCTGGCCAACGGTCCGCGGGAAACCATCCAAAAGGAAGCCCTTCTCCTCGACGTCCTTCTCGGCGATGCGGTCGCGCACGATTCCGATTACAACCTCATCCGGTACAAGCGCGCCTGCCGTCATGTACTCCTGAGCCTTAAGACCCATCTCCGTGCCGTTCTTCACAGCCGCTCTTAACATATCCCCCGTTGAGATATGGATGAGTCCGTACCCCTTTACGATTCTTTCTGCCTGCGTACCTTTCCCCGCACCGGGAGGCCCTAACAAAATTACGTTCATTCCTACTCCTTTCTCTTTGGCAGCTTTTATTTCAAAAATCCCTCATAGTGTCTCATGAGGAGTTGCGACTCGATTTGTCTCATCGTCTCAAGCGCTACACCGACCATAATCAGGAGCGATGTTCCTCCGAAGTTTCCGCCCTGGAAGAACGGTATTCCGATTATGCTACCAAGAATGGCGGGAATCACGGCGATCGACGCGAGGAAGAAAGCACCGGGCAATGTAATCCTGGTCAGAACCCTGTCCAGGTAACCGGCCGTCGGCTTACCCGGGCGAACACCCGGAATAAAACCGCCATATTTTTTCATGTTATCCGATATATCGATCGGGTTAAAGATAATAGCCGTATAAAAGTATGTAAAGAATACGACCAGCAAGCCATAGAGCGTTAGATAAAGAGCGCCGCTGGGATCAAGCAGAGCGTTTATCGTCCTGGAAATTCCGCCCGGGAAGAACTGTAACATCGTCGCAGGGAAGAGCAATACCGATGACGCGAAGATGATCGGAATAACCCCTGCCGAGTTTACCTTGAGCGGAATATATGTGCTCGAGCCCCCATAGACTTTACGGCCAACCACGCGCTTTGCGTATTGGACGGGTATTCTTCTCTGGGCTTTTTCAACAAAGACAATAGAAACAATCATTGCTACCAGAATTAGGATAAGGATGATTAAGACAGGAATACCCTCGGTCCTTCCTGTTGCAAGAACGGCCTCCGGGAATCGCGCTATGATGCTTCCAAAGATCAAGAGCGACATGCCGTTGCCGATGCCTCGCTGGGTGATAAGTTCGCCCAGCCACATGATAAGCGCCGTACCCGCAACCAATGTCAGAACGATGAGCACATCGAGTCCGAACGTGAACTTTACGTTTGCTCCGAGGTTGATAAGCTCTCGCTGGAAGAAGGCCGTCAAACCGATCGACTCGATAAGCCCTAACGCCAAGGTTAAATATCGCGTCCACTGCGTAATTTTACGCTGGCCGGTTTCTCCCTCTTTTGCCCATGCCCCGAGGGTCGGGATAACAATGGTCAAGAGCTGTAAGATAATCGAAGCCGTGATATACGGCATAATTCCTAACGCAAACACGGCAAAGTTAGATAATGCGCCACCGGCAAATAGGTCTACAAAGCCTAGAATCGGTGTTTGTTCAAAAAGAGTTTTAAGTGCTTTTACATCGACACCAGGAACCGGCACGTGGGCACCAAATCGATATACGGCGATCATTGCCAGCGTAAATAGTATGCGACGCTTCAGATCTGGTACTTTAAATGCATTTGCAATTGCTTCTATCATTTAAGACTCTCAACCTTTCCGCCTGCCGCCTCAATTTTCCTCACCGCCGAGCCGCTAAACTCCCGCGCCTTTACGGTCAAGCCTTTTTCAATCTCGCCGCGACCAAGAACCTTGACCGGCAGCATAGCTTTTTTGATCAGACCGGCCTGCTGCATCGCCACCGGGTCAACAACAGCGCCCTGATCGAATATGTTTAACTGGTCGATATTAACCAGCTCGTATACCTTTTTAAATGGGTTCCTGAAGCCGGGCAATTTTGGCAGCCGCCTGTAAATAGGGGTCTGGCCGCCTTCAAAACCCGGGCCTTTACCTCCGCCGGAGCGTGACTTCTGACCCTTTGTTCCGCGCGTAGCGGTTTTGCCGTGCCCGGAACCAGGTCCCCTACCGACCCTCTTCTTTTTCTTCACAGCACCCGGAGCGGGTGACAGCTCGTTTAACCGCATTAATTCCGTCCTCCTTAAAATCCAAGCCTAACCGATTTCTTCTACTTCCACAAGGTGGATGACCTTTTGAATCATACCGCGGATCTCAGGCTTATCCTCTTGCTCAACAACGTCTCGTATTCTTTTAAGGCCGAGCGCTTTTAAGGTCCTTTTTTGCTTCTCAATGCGACCGATACCGCTTCTGACCTGGGTTATCTTAAGTTTAGCCAACGTGTTTTCCTCCCAGCCTGTTACTTGCCCATTATCTGTTCGACAGTTTTACCGCGAAGGCGGGCAACATCTTCCGCTGTCTTAAGTGATTTCAAACCCGCAACAGTCGCCCGCAGCATATTGATCGGGTTCTGGCTGCCCAGGGACTTTGTTAAGATATCCTGTATTCCGGCAAGCTCTAGAACCGCTCGAACAGGACCGCCCGCGATAACGCCGGTACCTTCTGAAGCCGGTTTTAGCATAACGCGTCCTGCGCCGTACTCGCCCATAACCTCATATGTAATGGTCGAACCAACAAGCGGAACGTAAAACAGGTTTTTCTTGGCATCCTGGACGCCTTTTGAAATTGCGACCGGCACCTCGGCGCCTTTACCAAAGCCGATGCCGACATGGCCGTTACGATCGCCGACAACGACCAGCGCGCTCAAGCTAAACCTGCGTCCGCCTTTTACTACTTTTGAAACCCTGTTGATATTTACTACCTTTTCCTCAAGCTCTAGCTCTTCCGGATTTATTCTCTTGCTCACACGTTTCCCCCTTACTCCTCAAATCTATAAAGTACTAA
>NZ_PFNG01000061.1:5098-14109 GCF_002791875.1 Candidatus Aquicultor secundus
ATGGTATATAAACCCGCCTCTGTCAAAAACTACCTCACCGAGCTTCTTCTCTAACGCCCTTTTAGCTACCAGAGCACCGACCTGTTTGGCCGCCTCGATATTCCCGCCCGATCCGATTTTTGGTTTGATTTCGGAGTCAAGGCTCGATGCGCTGACCAGCGTTGTACCTTTAACATCATCGATGAGCTGGGCATATATGTGATTGGTGCTTCGAAAAACAGACAGGCGGGGTTTCCCGGCTGTGCCGGATACTTTTTTACGCACCCTGCGGTGTCTTCTTAATCGAGCTATCCTTTCTTCCGCTGTTTTACCCATTATCTTCCTCCAAGACTTGCGTCTTATAAGACGCTTCTCATTAACTTTCTAGCAGCTATTGCCACCCCGATAGGGTTTAAACCCTGGTCCCTAAACCCTGGCCTCCGGACCCTATTACTTCGCGGTCTTTCCGACTTTTCTTCTGATATGTTCGCCTTCGTATTTGATCCCTTTGCCCTTGTAGGGTTCCGGTGGGCGAACGCTGCGGATGTTGGCCGCAATCTCGCCGACAACCTGCTTGTTGGCGCCTTTGACGATTATCCTGTTGGGCGCCGGGACTTCAAACTCGATGCCTCCCAGCTGTTTAATCGTGACAGGATGCGAAAAGCCCATGGCAAGCTCGAGGTCGTTGCCCTTTTTCATGGCCCTGTACCCTACACCTACGATCTCCAGGGTCTTTGAAAAACCGTCGCTTACCCCAACTACCATATTGGATACAAGCGTTCTTACCAACCCGTGAAGGGACCGGTGTAGCTTGCTGTCTGACAGTCTTTGGACCATTATTTGATTATCTTCTTGCGTAACCTTAATGCCGTACGGGATCTTCTCAGATAACTGGCCTTTAGGTCCTTTAACGATAACCTCTGTCGGCTCTATGGTAACCTGTACACCCGAAGGCAGATTGATCGGCATTTTACCAATTCTTGACACTTTAACCTCCCCAATCAGATACCAGAAATCAGATCGACGCTAACGCGCCTTCAGAAATCAGAATATTTTTTACTTTCAATCCAGACCTTCGTAATCTGATCTCTTGTTTCTGGTCTCTTGTTTCTGACTACCATACGTATGCAAGAACTTCTCCGCCAAGGCCGGCTTTTTTGGCTTCGTTGCCCGTCATAAGACCCTTAGAGGTCGATACAACCGCTATGCCGAGCCCGCCCAGTACACGCGGAATCTCATCCTTCTTTGCGTAAATCCTTAGACCCGGTTTACTGATCCTTTTAATACCGGTAATTGAGCGCTCATGATCCGGTCCGTAGTTCATCTTGATCCTGATTACGTTAAAACCATTCTCCTGAACTATCCGATAATCTCTTATATAACCTTCACTCTTCAGTACCCTTGCGACCTCTTCTTTTATTCGTGAAGCAGGGACATCGACCGTCTCATGAGAGGCCCTGTTTGCATTCCGGACGCGGGTCAGCATATCTGCAATAGGGTCTGTCATTGTCATAATGCTTCCTCCTTATCAAACCGCCGGTTCTCTCGCCCCGGGTATCGGCCGCTTCTTACGCAGCCGCCAATTACCTAAGATGCTCCGCCGGCAGCTCTAAACTAAACACTACCTACTACTCTTTACCAACTAGCTTTTGTTACGCCCGGTATTTCGCCCCGGTGTGCGAGTTCCCTTAAACAAATACGACATAGACCGAACTTGCGGAAGTATCCCCGCGGCCTACCGCACCTGGAACAGCGGTGGTACGCACGCGTTGCGTATTTGGGTTTACGCTGTTGCTTTGCGATCATCGATTTCTTAGCCAATTGAACCCTCCATTTATATCTATTTCTCTTTAAACGGGAAGCCGAACCGCTTGAGCAGATCGCGGCCTTCCTCGTCTGTTTTCGCTGTTGTTACGATTGTGATATCCATACCACGAATCTTGTCGACTTTGTCGTACTCTATTTCAGGGAATATAAGCTGCTCGGTTACGCCAAACGAGTAGTTGCCGCGGCCGTCGAACGACTTCGGCGACAGCCCCCTAAAGTCCCTAATCCTTGGAAGGGCCGTGGACAGCAGCCTGTCCAGAAACTCGTACATTCTGGCTCCCCGCAGCGTAACTTTCGTGCCTATCGGCATATTCTCACGGAGTTTGAACCCCGCGATAGACTTCTTCGCCCTGCGAATAATCGGCTTTTGTCCGGTTATGATCTGTAAATCCTCAACTGCTGCATCGAGGGCTTTTGCGTTTTGAGTAGCCTCTCCTACGCCCATGTTAAGAACGATCTTCTCGACCCTCGGGACCTGCATGGTATTTTTATAACCACGGTCCTTTAACATGGCAAGCAGGATTTCCTTAAAATACCGCTCTTTAAGCCTGGGATTTATGCCGCCGTTTCCGGCCTTTGCCTTCCCGGCTTCGGCTTTCTTTTGCGTCTTTTTTGGCTCTTTTGGCTCTTTTGGCTTTTTTGGCTTTTTCGTTTCCTTAGAGCTTTTAGTTTCCTTAGCTTCTTTGGCTTTCTTGCCTTTTGCTTCTGCCATTTATACCTCTCTCCTAGTTACTGGTCACTGTTTCCAGCCTGTTGTCTCGTACGGTTCGGGCCGATTCCGACCGGCCCTAACCAGGCACGAGAAACGAGCTTCCGGTCACTAGTGCGTTATCGATCACTACCGCTACGCCTTATCGACGTCGCCTTGACAGCTCCGGCAGGTCCTGATTTTCTTACCGGTTTCTGCAACCCTGTGTCCAACTCTGGTCGGCTGTCCGCAACTCGGGCAGAGCAGCTGCACGTTGGATACGTGTATCGGGGCTTCTCTTTCCTGGATTCCTCCTTGAGGAACCCTCTGGGTCGGCCGTGCGTGGCGCTTGATCATAGCGATACCTTCCACGACAACCCTGTTTTTATCCGGTAACGCAAAGAGAACCTTGCCCTTTTTACCTTTGTCCTTGCCTGTTATGATCTGGACTCTATCGCCTTTTCTTATAGATAGTTTAGGCATCTCATTCTCTCCTTCTATAACACCTCTGGAGCCAGCGAGACGATCTTCATATAGTTACGATCTCTTAGCTCCCTGGCAACTGGACCAAAAATACGAGTTCCTCTCGGGTTTCCCTGGTCGTTGATTATAACAGCCGCGTTGTCATCAAACCTAACGTAAGAGCCATCATTACGGCCGATTGACTTTTTCGTCCTGACAACTACCGCTCTAACAACCTCGCTTTTTTTGACGGTGCCTCCGGGGATCGCTTCCTTAACAGCGGCGATAATGGTATCGCCGACTGAGGCATAGCGGCGCCTCGAGCCACCCAAGACCCTGATGCAAAGGATTTCTCGCGCTCCGGTATTATCAGCAACTCTTAGTCTTGACTCCTGTTGGATCATCCTCGATTTCCTTCCTTCTTGAACAGTCTCTCGCTCACTACTTCGCTTTTTCTAAAATCTCGACCATGCGCCATCTTTTAGTTTTACTTAGCGGCCTGGTCTCAGCAATCTGGACGGTATCGCCGGCTTTGGCCTCATTGGCCTCGTCATGCGCCTTAAACTTGGTCGTCCTCTTTATCGTCTTCTTATAGAGTGGATGCCTTTTGGTCGACTCAACAGCTACCGTAATGGTTTTGTTCATGCTGTCGCTGACAACCTTGCCAACTCTCGTCTTTCGACTTCCTCTCTCTTCCATCTAAACCCCCTTATCTAGATACTAGAATGGACCCATCTAGCCTCTAGCTACTGGCTATTTTGACTTCAATCTCGCGTTCCCTGCGCACGGTTTGAATGCGTGCGATATCTTTTTTGATCTCTTTGATCCTTTTAGGATTATCAAGCTGCCCTGTGGCTAGCTGGAACCTAAAATTAAACAGTTCCGCTTTCGCGTCTTTCATCTTTGACTCCAACTCACCGTCGGTTAAGTCTCTATATTTTTCGGCCTTCATGCCTATTCACCACCCAGCTCTTCTCGTGTGACAAACCTGCACTTGATAGGAAGTTTGTGGGTAGCCAACCTCATCGCCTCTCTGGCGGTAGGCTCGTCTACGCCGGCGAGTTCAAACATTACCCTGCCCGGCTTTACAACCGCTACCCAGTGCTCCGGCGAACCTTTACCCGAACCCATACGGGTCTCGGCGGGTTTCTCGGTTACGGGCTTGTCCGGAAATATGTTGATCCAGACTTTACCGCCCCTCTTGATGAAACGGGTCATGGCAATACGGGCCGCCTCAATCTGGCGGTTTGTTATCCAGCCCGGCTCAAGGGCCTGAAGCCCATAGTCGCCGAAATATATCTTGTTGCCGCCCTTGGCGGGGCCTTTCATTCTGCCTCTTTGCTGTTTTCTATATTTAACTCTTTTCGGTAAAAGCATGTGTTGCTACCTCCTCCTGCCTGGAGCTTCTTTTCTCGGTCTTCTTGGTCGCTCCGGCCTTGGTCGCTCCGGCCTCTCGGAAACCACTTCGTGTGATGGAACACGCTGACCGGGCAGAATATCGCCTTTGTAAATCCACACCTTAACGCCGATACGGCCAAAGGTAGTGCGCGCTTCCGTAAAACCGTAATCGATATTGGCCCTTAGCGTATGCAACGGCACGCGACCTTCACGATACCATTCGGTGCGGGCCATCTCAGCCCCGCCCAGTCGACCGGCGCATTGGACCTTAACGCCCTTGGCGCCGCTCTTCATAGCCTGGGTAACGGCCTTCTTCATCGCACGCCTGAAGCCTACACGGGCTTCAAGCTGCTCGGCAATGCTCTGCGCCACAAGGGTGGAGTCAAGCTCCGGCCTCCTTACCTCTTCAATATTGATCTGGACCTGCTTACCGGTCAGTTTTTCGAGGTCTGAGCGTAAAATCTCTACTTCCGATCCACGCTTTCCGATAACGATTCCGGGCCTTGCAGTGTGGATATCGACCTTAACACGGTCGCCCGCGCGCTCGATCTCTACCCGCGATATGGCCGCGCGCTCGAGCTTCTTCTCAAGGAATTTCCTCAGCTCTATATCCTCATGGAGGATCTTATCAAAGCCCTTGCTGGCAAACCAGCGGGAGCGCCAGTTCTCGATAATACCGATCCTTAAGCCCCGGGGATGAACTTTCTGCCCCATTTAATCCTCCTTCTCCGTAACAACTACGGTAATGTGACTGCTTCTTTTTCTAATTCTAAATGCGCGGCCCATGGCTCTCGGCCTTATCCTCTTCAAGGTCGGGCCCTGGTCCGCATATGCTTCCGATACATACAGCCTGTTGCTGCTGATGTGCAGGTTCTTCTCAGCGTTCGCAACCGCCGAGTTCAGGACCTTGATTATCAATCTAGCAGCGGCTTTCGGCGTAAACTTTAACGTTGCAACAGCATCCTCAACGTCTTTGCCGCGGATCAGGCTGATAACCTGCTGCGCCTTTAACGGTGATATCCTTACATATCTAGCAACGGCCCTTGTTGAAGCGCTTGTATTCTCTGCCGTTTTAGCCATCTTTACCTCCTAATTAGCTCAAAGCTCTTGGCCCATAGTTTCTTGCTCATAGCTCATAGCATATCCGTTCTATCAGCTATGAACTCTCGCCTATGGGCCGGATAAGCCTGCGGCCTACCGCAGCCGTGTCGACCTTTCCTGGCCGGCGTGGCCTCTAAATGTTCTTGTTGGCGCAAACTCACCGAGCTTGTGGCCAACCATACTCTCTGTGACATAGACCGGTACATGCCGACGGCCATCGTGAACCGCTATTGTATGCCCCACCATCTCAGGAAAGATGGTCGAGGCTCTCGACCAGGTCTTAACGACCCGTTTTTCGTTTCTTTTGTTCATTTCCTGGATTCTTCCAAGAAGCCTGATTTCGACATATGGTCCCTTTTTCAGCGACCTTCCCACTGTTCAGCCTCCAATCATTTAGCTGATAATTCCTTCATTCTCTATTCTGTAAGCCAATATCCTATCGCAAGCATTAGTTATCGCTTACGCGGTTTCACAATATACCTGTCAGACAGCTTTGTGCCTCTGGTACGATACCCCAATGTTGGTTTACCCCAAGGAGTTACCGGATGCCGGCCCGAGCTCGCTTTACCCTCGCCACCGCCGTGCGGGTGGTCGACCGGGTTCATTGCGGTACCGCGAACTGTCGGCCTTATACCGAGCCAACGACTGCGGCCCGCTTTACCTACGCTTATAAGCTCGTGTTCGGCGTTACCGACCTGACCTATCGATGCGTAGCACTCCATGTGCACCATGCGTACCTCGCTCGACGGAAGCCTTAAGTGAGCGTAATTACCCTCTTTTGCCATCAGTTGGGCCGATGTACCCGCTGAGCGCGCAAGCTGTCCGCCCTTACCGGGTTTAAGCTCGATGTTATGGATGATGGTGCCCAGAGGAATCCTTCTGATCGGCAGGGAGTTTCCTACCTTGATATCCGCATCCGGACCGGAAACTACGGTATCTGCGACCTTCAAGTTAAGCGGGGAGAGGATGTATCTCTTCTCACCGTCGGCATACACTATAAGAGCGATCCTTGCGGACCTGTTCGGATCGTACTCGATCGCGTCAACCCTACCCGGGATGCCGAATTTGTTGCGCTTAAAGTCGATGATGCGATAGCGCCTCTTGTGACCGCCGCCCATATGGCGCGTCGTAATGCGGCCGTAGTTGTTGCGACCGGACTTCTTATTGAGCGGAGCCAACAGGCTCTTCTCCGGCTCTTTTTTCGTGATTTCTTTGAAATCAGAGACCGTCTGAAATCTTCGCCCGGCCGATGTGGGTTTAAATTTCTTAATTCCCATGTGTTTCTTCTCCTTCGTTTGGGACTAGCAACTAAAACTGCGCTCTTACGCCTACCTTTACTAGTCCCCCGACATTTATCGCCTGTCAGTTGGCATATTTTTTCGAATTACGAATTACGAATTAATGGTTTGGTCTAAGCTCTTATCATTCGTATTTCGAAATTCCTTACCGGGCTTCAAATACTTCGATGCGCTCGCCCTCGCGCAGCGTCGCGATCGCCTTTTTCCAGCTGCGGGTCTTACCCGAGGTATACCCCTGGCGCTTACGCTTCCCACGCATCGATATCGTATTAACTGCGATTACATGAACCTTAAAGATGTCTTCGATCGCTTTTTTAATCTCTTCTTTTCTCACGCCCTGAGCCACTTCGAACGTGTACTTACCGTGATCGATCTGCGCGTAGCTCTTCTCGGAGATTACAGGACGGATGATAACGTCTCTAGAATCTTTCATTTGGCCAGACCCTCCTCTACTGCATTAAGTGCGGCGCGGGTCATAACCAGGTACTCGTTGTCGAGCAGGTCGTATGCATTAAGCTCGGTGCTGTAGATAACCTTAACGTTATCGATATTACGAACCGATCTGACCGCCGTATCTTGATTCTCGCCAACCACTACCGTTGTCTTGGTCGTGGCTTCGAGATTCTTAAGAATCTGTACCGCTTCCTTTGTCTTCGGCTCAGCAAGACCGAAGTCATCCAATACAATCAAACGTCCCTCTTTGGCTTTTGCCGAAAGAATCGATTTTAACGCCAAACGGCGCATCTTTTTCGGGACATTAAAGGAATAGTCTCGTGGCGTGGGGCCGAAAACGGTACCGCCGCCGACCCAATGAGGTGCGCGGATACTTCCGATACGGGCCCGCCCTGTCCCTTTCTGCCGCCAGGGCTTCTTGCCTCCGCCTCTTACTTCAGCCCTTGTCTTTGTCTTTGCCGTTCCCCTCCTGGCTGCGGCAAGCTGTGCCTTAACAACCTGGTGAACTACGGCCTCATTTGGCTCAACCTCAAAGACTGCAGGACTAACGCTGATTTCCTCTATGGTTTTACCCTCTCTATTGCGGACTGGTATCTTCACCGTTACTCCTTTTACTTTGCCTTACTAGTTTCTTTAACCATAATCAGACCGCCCTTGCCGCCAGGGACAGCCCCTTTAAGCAGGATAATGTTCTGCTCGGGATCGACTTTTACAATCTCTAAATTCATAGCGGTAACCCTATCGGTCCCCATGTGGCCCGCCATGCGCCTTCCCTTGTGAACACGGGAAGGTGTTGCCGCCATACCTATTGAGCCGGGTGCCCTGTGAAAGTGAGAACCATGGCCGCTCGGTCCTCCGCTAAAGCCATGTCTCTTCATTACTCCCTGAAAACCCTTGCCCTTCGAAACGCCGACAACATCGGCCCTCTCGCCGGCCGCGAATACCTCGGCGGTCAATGTATCGCCCGGTTTAAACTCTCCCAGGTCTTCGACTCTGATCTCCGCTAGATAACGCTTTGGTGCGATTTTCGCCTTGGCGAAATGGCCTTTTATCGGCTTGGTTACCTTTCGCTCTTCAATATCCTCATATCCGATTTGGATTGCTGAGTAGCCGTCATTTTCTTTTGTTTTCACCTGGGTGATAACGCATGGGCCGACTTCTACGACCGTTACCGGAACCAACCGGTCATCGTCCGTAAATATTTGCGTCATGCCAAGCTTTTTTCCTAGTAATGCCTTCATCTTCTACCTCGCACTAATAACACTATTAATTGCCCGAATAAATGTCCACTCGTGCTACCAAAACTTTTTACTCACGCTTTTAGTACCTTAGCGGTCAACACATAAATAATAAGAGCTATATATGATGGTAACCACTAACTACTAACCGCTCTAGAGTTTAATTTCGATGTCGACACCAGCCGGAAGGTCGAGTCTCATAAGAGAATCAACAGTCTTCGGTGTCGGGTCCAATATATCAATCAGTCTTTTGTGGGTCCTCATCTGAAAGTGCTCGCGCGAATCCTTATTCACATGCGGGGACCTTATTACCGTATACAGGCTCCGTTCCGTTGGTAGGGGAATCGGCCCCGCAACTCTGGCACCTGTTCTCTGCGCTGTATCTACAATTTTTTTCGCCGACTGATCGACAACCTCGTGATCGTAAGCTTTAAGCCTAATACGAATTTTCTGTGTTGCCATACTTCCTCCACACTATTTTATTTAATAATGCTCGTAATCCTACCCGCTCCAACTGTTCTGCCGCCTTCACGAATTGCAAAGCGAAGGCCTTCCTCCATAGCGATG
>NZ_PFNG01000191.1:0-1891 GCF_002791875.1 Candidatus Aquicultor secundus
GTGGCTACTTAACCACTACACACCGTTGCCGTGAGTGCCATGCAGTCCACCGTGCAGCCGGTAAGTTTAAGTTGTTGCGTTCTGATACCAGGTATGAGGCGTGCGATTGGTGCCACGGCACCGGTGCAGGCTCGGGCTTTAATATCGAGATGGACAACGACGACAACTACACCACTGAGTACAACGTTGGACACACCATGGGCTTTGGTATTAGCTCAGGCAAGTGGAAAGCACCGGATGACACCTATCCGGCATTTACACCTAACTACTGGTTGGGTGGTTTCTCATGCTTCGACTGCCACAGCCCGCATGCCAACCCGGCAAGGCTGCTTGGGTATAACGACAAAGGTGCTCCTGTCGGTGTAACGATCGATAACCCAGATTCTCCGAATTATGGAAAGATTTTGGGAATTGTTAACCCCGGACACGGCGAGATAAGCGATGGTGATGCACATTCTGGTGAAGTTAATTGTATGGATTGTCACTGGAATTCGCAATCGCAATCACCGCTCTATCTCGACCAAACACCCGCTCCGCTACCGCTGTATTTATCCGGTAGTTGGCTGTTGGTTAAGGATGCCGATCGCGAGATTGCTAGTAGAGCAGAGACCGGAGTAGTCTACAAAGACCTTGACCTGGGTTTGACAACCACCGATGTAGCCGTTGGTCAGGAGATCAGCGATAAGATCGCAGCCACCTCCCAGATTATTAACAGAGCGGCAACAGTAACCGCGGGTCAGCTTACGCAGTTCGATACCAACACACCATATCCTGTGAACAAGATCCCGATCGATTGGGATTCACCTGTTGGAATTCCAACGCAGGATGATACCAGCACGGGTTTTGATGTCCGCACGACTGTAAAAAGAGTTTGGGATTTATCGGAGTTTTGCACAGACTGCCACGATGGTAACGCCGGTCTTCATACTGTACAGGCCCCGCTCTTCAGCGAGGACCGTGCTCTGAGGAACCAGGTTCAATCCAGCTCCAACAGAACAGGGGACCCCGGTGTAAATGATCCTGCGTTGTTCAAAGGTAGTTACGATCTGGCTTACGGCCACGATGCGTTTCCACGACATTGCGGCCGCCAGATGATATTTAATCCGGAAGATGGATATGATAACGCTCCGCACTGTCGCAACTGTCACAGGGGCTCGAGTGACTGCGGATTTTGCCATGGCAACACCAAAATATGGCAACAAGCAAAAACAATACTTCCTCCAGTATCAACGGATACTGTAATGGCTAATGTGTCGTTCAATGACTATATTAGCGACCCCACTTACTTCTCAGATCCGCCAAACTTTACCAAGCACTTTGGGTCAACAGTATTCAACCCGAGAGCTACCAGTACTAACTATGTGCCTGGCGCCAAAGTGACGGCGAACAACAACAGTATTACCTCGGTGTTCTTCATTACACCAAACACCACACCGCAAGGCACGGGAATGTATAAGAAATCGCGAACCGTCAGATGGGAAAACGACTGGAGATCAGAGACCAGTGCAACCACGATGGGCAAGGTAAATGACGGTGTAAATGTTAATGCTGATTGTTCAAGCGATGGGTTTAGTTGGCCGCATAGGACTCTTGGCTGGAAGATGTTGAAGGACGACCTATTTGGTCTAAACTTTGACGGAACGCTGGTTGGAGTAGGTGAAACCAGAACCTATGGTGGTAAAAATTGGACAGCACATGATGTTGATAGCGTATGCTTAGACTGCCACAATCCGACTGTTTGGAGAGCAACAAGCGGAAGCGATCATGTTGATGATCCGGCGAACCCGAATGACAACCATGACGATGAGTTGTTGACACGCGGTTTGCCATAAAAGTTGTTCTTCAGCTTGCAAGGAATTACAAACACAAAAAGGCCCGTTCTCTAACGGGC
>NZ_PFNG01000226.1:0-8996 GCF_002791875.1 Candidatus Aquicultor secundus
TCTGAAGCGTTGTGAAGAATCTGGAAAGAGATATGTTAAAAATATTATAGGCAGGTAAAGTTAAAACTGTCATTCTGAACGAAGTGAAGAATCTTGGGTGCGGTTTCTTTGTTAAGAAGTAAAAGGGTTTAAGCTTTGACAAAGCAACTACAAGATGAAGGTTTAGCTGAAAGCTGGCAGCTATTAATAAAAGGAACGATCAGTAGTGGCATATAAGAACGGCGTAGCATTTGTGTTTCCGGGTCAGGGATCGCAATATGTGGGAATGGGGGAAGAGCTTCTTGAAGCCTACCCAATCGTACGCGAGACCTTTGGCCGGGCGAATGAAATACTTGGAGTGGATTATCTTGAGACTTGCCTTAACGGGCCGGTTGATAAACTCAACGACACAGGCAACACTCAGGTATGCATCTATATCCTTAGCTATGCCATCTATAAGATAATCGAAGATACCGGCTTCAAACCGCAAGTTATTGCGGGGCACAGCCTTGGCGAGTATAGCGCCTTAAGCGCAGCCAATGCACTCAAGTTCTCTGACGGCCTTCAGATAGTCGCCAAGAGGGCCGAGCTGATGAGCAAGGCAGCCGCAAAATATCCCGGCAGGATGCTCGCCCTGCTTGGGGCCGATATGCGCGCGGTCGAAGATATTGTTTCCGACCTCTCGAACCGGGGAACGATCTCCGTCGCCAATTATAACTGTCCCGGCCAAATCGTCGTATCCGTTGAGGCGGGGCTGGCCGATTTGGCAACGGACGCACTATCTATGAGCGCCGCAAAAAAAGTGGTAATGCTGCCGGTAAGCGGTGCGTTCCACTCGACTATGATGCAGGCCGCTGAGGATGATTTTCGGGCGTTCCTGGATGGCTATATCTTCCTGGGCGCCGATATCCCCGTTGTGCCGAATACCTTGGCGCATCCGGTTATAGATGCGGTAGAATTAAGAAACGCCCTGCAAACGCAGATATCGTCATCCGTAAAATGGCAACAGTCCGTAGAGCAAATGATCGGTCTCGGCATCAAAACATTCGTTGAGGTCGGGCCCGGCCAGGTGCTCTCAAAGATAATTAAGAGGATCGATAAACAGGTTGAAGTATTTGCGACCGAGAATCCTCCTCTTTTGGCAAAAGCAATCGACCGATTAAAAAAGGCGTAGAGGAACCTTATGAGACTAGACAACAAAGTTGCCCTGGTAACAGGCGGTACCCGAGGAATCGGAGCTGCCATTTGCATACGGCTTGCACGGGAAGGGGCAAGTATCGTTTTCACCGGACGCGACATACGGGCGGCAACCCCTGTTATCTCCGCCATAAAAGAGTGCGGCGTCGATGCGTTCTTTCATAAAGCCGACGTCACGGATAAGGAACGGATGGAAGAGGTCGTAAACGAGGTCGCTAAGCAACTGGGCTCGCTCGATATCCTTGTAAACAATGCCGGCATCACTAGGGACAGCCTGTTTATACGTATGAAAGAGGATGATTGGAACGCTGTTATTAATACCAATCTAAACGGAGTATTCAACGTAACCCAGGCAACCGCAAAAATCATGCTCAAGCAACGTAGCGGCTCGATTATAAACATCTCGTCGGTGATCGGAGTGGCAGGAAACGCAGGACAGGCGAATTATGCGGCGTCCAAGGCGGGCATAATCGGTTTGACTAAAGCCCTCGCAAAAGAGTTTGCAACCAGACACGTACGGGTGAACGCAATCGCCCCGGGCTTTATTGAGACCGAGATGACAAAGAAGTTGCCGGACGAGGCGCGCGAAAAAGCGCTCGCTCAAATCCCTCTCAACTTCTTTGCCGAGCCGAGCGACATAGCAAGCGCCGCGGCATTCCTGGCTTCAGAGGACTCGCGCTATATAACCGGCCAGGTACTGGTTGTCGACGGCGGCATGAAAATGTAAATTAATCTGATATTTCCGAAAGGAGGTGTCTTTTGTGGCAGACGATAAAATTTTCTCAAAAGTAAAAGACATAGTCGTCGAGCAACTTGGTGTAGACGAGGGCGAAGTAGCGATGTCTACTTCATTTGTTAATGATCTCGGAGCGGACAGCCTCGATATAGTCGAGCTTATCATGGCTATGGAAGAGGAGTTCGATATCGAGATCCCCGACGAGGACGCCGAGTCTATCGGCACGGTCGAGGATGTCGTTAGTTATGTCTTGAAGAAAATGTAATTAAAGGAACGATAAAGTAATTTGTTTCCCTTAAAAGAATTAAAGGAACACATATGAGCTTACCAAGCCTGAAAATAGGCGACCTGACTGCCAGGGTGCCGATTATGCAGGGCGGAATGGCCGTTCGCATTTCTATGGCAAAGTTGGCGGCCGCTGTTGCAAACGAAGGCGGGATAGGCCTTATAGCGGCCTCGGGCATTAAGCCTCCTGAGCTAATTGAAAATATACGAGAGGCCCGATCGCTAACCGATGGGATCATCGGTATCAATGTGATGGTCGCCGTAAAAGAGTTTGCAAACCTGGTGAAAGCCGCTATCAAAGAGAGAATCGACCTTATAGTAGCGGGCGCGGGCTTTTCTCGCGACGCTTTTAAGTGGTGCGCTGAGGGCAAAGTGCCGTTCGTACCTATTATATCGAGCGAAAAGGCGGCAAAACTTTCCGAGCGGTTAGGCGCCTCAGCCGTTGTCCTTGAGGGGAAAGAGGCCGGCGGCCACCTTGGCACCACCCATGAGTCAACGTGGGAGATACTGCCGAGAATCGTTAAATCGGTCGGTATCCCGATAATCGCGGCGGGGGGTATTCTACATGGCGCTGATATTGCGAGGGCGCTTTCGATGGGGGCGAGCGGTGTCCAGATGGGCTCACGCTTTGCGGTCAGTGAAGAATCAAACGCTGATATTGCCTGGAAACAAGCGCTCATCAATGCAAAACCGGAAGACGTCACGCTAATCGAAAGCCCGGTCGGAATGCCTGCACGTGCCGTTATGACAGAATTTGTCAAAAACCTTAAGGCCCACGGCGACAACAAGCCAAAGATCCGTTGCGTCAGCTGCCTTAAAGACTGCAAGAAGAACTACTGCATCATAGATGCTTTAGAGAAAGGCCGTCAGGGCGATTTGAAAAACGGTCTCGTCTTTTGCGGCGAACGCATCGGCGAGATAAAAGAGATATTATCCGTAAAGGAGATAATTAAGAACCTGGTGCAAGAATATGAACAAGCAGTAAGTCCGGTGGGTATCTATGGATAGAAGGGTTGTTGTAACAGGATTAGGCCTACTCTCCCCGGTCGGCACAGGAAAAGACGATTTTTGGACAAGTCTTATTAACGGGAAATCGGGCATCAAAACCATCACCAACTTCGATACAACGGACTATCCGACTACGATGGCAGGTATGGTAAGTGATTTTGAGCCATCGGACTACGTAGGGCATAAAGAGGCGCGTCACATGGACCGTTTCCAGCAGCTTGGCGTAGCCGCAGCCGTACTTGCGGTAAAGGACGCGCACCTGGAAATCACCCCCGATATTGCAGATAGAGTGGGCGTCATCGTCGGTTCGGGAATCGGCGGACTCGGGACCATGGAAGATCAACACCGGATTCTTGTCGAAAAGGGACCGCGTCGGATAAGCCCCTTCGTAGTACCGATGATGATAACCGACCTTGCGGCGGGGCAGATTTCAATAGTATTAGGGGCACGCGGACCAAATGTATGCACCACTTCCGCCTGCGCTTCTGCCAGTCACGCAATCGGTGAGGCGTTCGAGGCGATTCGACGAGGTACCGCGGATGTGATGCTTACCGGCGGTGCGGAAGCCTCCGTAACGCCGCTTGGAGTGGCCGTATTTTGCGCTGCGAGGGCTCTGTCATCCAGAAACGATGAGCCCGAAAAGGCCAGCAGACCCTTCGATGTCGACCGTGATGGTTTTGTTATGGGCGAAGGTTCGGGCATTCTGGTTATCGAAGAACTACGCCATGCACAAGCCAGAGGCGCCACGATTTACGCCGAGATCATCGGCTACGGCGCTACAGCGGACGCATATCACATAACCCAACCCGATCCAAGCGGACGAGGTGCAATGAGGGCTATGGACATGGCAATCAAAGAAGCGGGCATCACAAACGAAGAGGTCGATTACATCAATGCCCACGGCACAGGCACCCAAGCAGGAGACATAGCAGAAACCAAAGCGATAAAAGAACTCTTCGGGGAATATGCCTACGATTTGCCGATCAGCTCGACCAAGTCGATGACCGGCCATTTGCTTGGCGCAGCGGGAGCAATCGAACTCATCGCCTGCGCTCTCGCAATTAAGGATGGCGTTATACCTCCGACAATAAATCTTGATACACCCGATCCGGAATGCGACCTAAACTATGTACCGCACACAGCGATAATAAAAGACATAAACACAGCGCTCTCAAATTCATTTGGTTTTGGCGGGCACAACGCAAGTTTACTTATAAAGAAGTTTGAGGAATAGATGATGTCGCTACCAGAGAACCTGCAAACAGCCGAGCAATATCTCGGCGTACAGTTTAGAGACAAACACTTGCTATTTCAGGCGTTAAGCCACAGGTCATATAGTTTCGAAAAAGAGCTTCCCGAGACAAATGAAAAACTCGAGTTCCTCGGGGACTCGGTCCTTGGTTTAATCGTAACAGAGTATATCTATCATAAATTTCCCAGCCTCAATGAAGGGGACCTCGCAAAACTAAGGGCAAACGTCGTTAACGCCAACTTCCTGGCGGAAATAGCACAATATCTGAATGTAGGCGAATGCCTGCTGATGGGAAAAGGCGCTGAGCAAACCGGTGGCAGAACCCGCGTTTCAATTCTTGGGGATGCCCTCGAAGCGATAATCGGCGCGATCTATCTCGACCGGGGGACGGACACCGCAAAGGAATTCATCCTTAGAAACTTTAAAGAACTCATCGATGAGCGCGCATCGCTTGGCGAGTTCGGGGATCCAAAAACACGGCTCCAGGAACTCGTCATGGCCAAATACGGTAACATACCAAGATATCGCACCGTAGACGAATTCGGTCCTGTCCACGATCGCAACTTCGTCGTCAAAGTCTATATAAACGATGAGGCCTGGGGCCAGGGCGTCGGCAAAAGCAAAAAGAAAGCCGAGCAAGAATCCGCAAAACAAGCACTCGTCAAGTTCGAGGCAAAGTAGGCTGTAGGGGAGTATGCAGTAGGTAGTGTGCGGGTTGTAAAGAAGAGTGAGCTTGGGTGTCATTCTGAAGGAGCGAAGCGACTGAAGAATCTCGGGTGCAGTTAGAGTGATTGCAACTGGCCAGCGCTTAGGCGTGGCCAAGCTACTATAAGAAGAAGGTTTTATCCTGAATTCTAGCTCCTGGCTTCTGACTCCTGTTGTATAATGGTTGATAAATAGCAATAGCTTTGAAATCGAGCAGTATTTAAACATTTGAAGCAGCACCGATTGTTGATCTTAAGGAGTTGTAGTTGCACCTAAAATCGTTGACGTTGCGTGGATTCAAATCATTTGCAGAACGAACGGTCCTACGGTTTGAAACCGGCGTCACCGCGATCGTCGGTCCGAACGGGAGCGGCAAGAGCAACATCAGCGATGCCGTCATCTGGGTGCTCGGCGAGCAAAGCCCGCGCTCTTTAAGAAGCGGCTCAATGGATGATGTCATCTTTGCCGGAAGCTCCGCGCGCGCAGCGCTCGGTATGTCCGAAGTTTCGCTAACCTTGAGCAACACCGACGGGCTTCTTCCAATCGAGTTCACCGAAGTCACGATTACGCGTCGCCTCTACCGCTCGGGTGAAAGCGACTACTATATCAATAACTCGCCGTGCCGGCTCCTTGATATTCAGGAATTGCTGTCCGATTCAGGCCTGGGCAAAGGACTTTACTCGATAATAGGCCAGGGGCGATTAGAAGAGACCCTGAACAGCAAGCCGGATGATAAACGCCTCCTAATTGAGGAGGCCGCCGGTATCCTCAAACACAAGAAGCGCAAGGAAAAAGCCTTGAAGAAACTGGGATCGATGGATGCAAACCTCCAGAGGGCCAAAGATATCGCCCAGGAAATCGGTCGCCAGTTGAAACCCTTAAAAAACCAGGCCAACAAGGCCCAGGAATATCTTGCCTTAAACAGCAAGCTGCGCTCACTCGAAATAGGGCTAGCCATTATCGACCTCAACGAGCTGCAAGACGATTGGGAAACCGCAGTATCCCATGAAGCTAACCTAAAAGAGCAGCTCATGCAGCTAAAAGAAGACCTTACAGCCGAGCACACAAAAGCCGAGAAACTGCAACTCGAGTTTGAGACCAAGAATTTTTACTCGGGCGATATTAGCGAGAAACGACGCAAGCTCCAATCCGACGAGGAGAAAATTCGCTCTAACGTAAACCTCCTGGATGAAAAAGCCAAGAACATCGATCAAAGAATAGGGGAGATCAGGCATACCATCTCCCAAAGCGAGCAGCGAAAACACAGCCTCATCGATCAGCAACGCTGGCTCGAGAAGCAGAAAGCGGCGCTGTCCTCCGAGATCGATAAGAACTCCTCAATCCTGATCGAGTTAAAAGGCAAGGTTGAAGATGTTTATAAAAAGCGGCAGGATATCGAGGAATCCATAGCCGGGCTTAAAGCAAAAGTCCAAGCCGAAGCCCGTATGTCCGATAGCTACCAGCACGGGGTAAACGAGCTGCAGCTTTCCATCCATACCGCCGAAAACCAGCTCATCTTCCTGAAAAACGAGCTTGGTTTGCTGGTAAAACGCAAGACCGATCTCTATCAGCGCATCGAGCAAAAGAAGCGTGACACCGAGGTCACGGGCATCGAGATAACGCGGCTCGAGTTTCAATTCAACGAACTTACCATGGTCATCGACCAGCTTAAGGCCGAACTCGAAACTAAACGTATGGCCGAGGGTGAACTCAGACAGGAACTCGCCGGTTTAAAGGCCAGGATAAAAGCCCTCGAAGATATCATAGGCTCATTCCCGACGCTCAACGATGTCGCCGAATCGCTCGGTTCAATCGACATGCCTGAAGTTATCGGGCTTCTCAAGGATGCCATCCAAGTCCGACCCGAGTATGAGCGCGCAATCGAAGCCGTTCTCGGCGGGGATATTTTCTGCGTTGTGCTCGAAAACTCAGACAGTTTGAAAAAGCTTGTGAGCGCTAAAGATGTGGAATCGTTAAGCCTCACATCCTTTATTGCAAGCGACCGTGCGCGTTTTAAACTCCCCACAAACAGGCTACCCATGGCGACCTGGGCGCTTGATGTCATAACATATCCAAGCGAGTTCAAATACGCCGTCAGCGCTCTTTTAAGTCACGTCTACATCGTTCCGGATTTTCATACGGCGCTCACCCTGCAAGAGCGAACCGAGGGCGAGATCCTGGTTACGGGCGATGGCGAGGTGGTTCTTCCTAACGGAAAAATAATCTTCGGTGCCGCCAGTGAGGCCATCGGTATCCTTGGATACCAGCGGGAACTCGATGACATGAACGCAGTCATCGCCGATGTGGAAAAAAAGATCAAAACCACCGAGGCCGCACAGGACGAAATACGGCAAAAACTCGATCGGTTTACAACCCAAAAGGACGACATCTGGGCTAGTCTCCAAACGAAGAAAGTCGATAAATCGAACCTTAAGCAGTCGCTCGATGATGCCGAGCCCGAAGTAGCAAAGCTCACCGATCAGGAAAAAGCCCTTCGCACCAAAGTCAACTCGCTTGAGAAAAGGTTTAAAGAAGAGAGCGAAAGTATCCTGCGCCTGCGTCAGGAATACAAGGTTCAGAAGGACAAGCTAGCGGCGTTGCAGTTTACGTTTGATGATTCAACAAAATCACGCGAGTCTTATCTAGAGGAAGAGTCCCGTCTAAAAGTTGAGCTTGGTAAAGTAAAGGTCGATATCGAGTCCCTAAACGAGCGAATTTCGCATAACGCCCGACGAATTCCCGGCATAAACAAGGAACTCAATAACTTCGATATCCAGATGGAAAAGGAGAGGGAGTTTCTCGATTATTTGGTAAAACTCCACGCACATATCGCGCCTCTTAGGTCGGCGTTTAAGCAGGTTTTAGAATCGGTCATCTTCAGGCACGACCAGATCAGCGAGATGACCCTTTTTGAAGAAGGATCGCTCGAAGACCTGCGCCAAGACCTGCGGCAGAGCCAGCTTGATGCAAACAAGACCAGCGATCGCGTCGAAAACACTATCCGACAACTTCATGAAGTCGAAGTTAAAAAGGCGCAGCTTGAATTAAAAGTAACGTCAGCGGTTCAAAAAGTCGTTGATGAATACGATGTACCCCTCGAAAAAGCCCTCGAAAAGGGATTGGCCGTTGAGAGGGAGGAGGCCGAAGCAGAGGCATCCGCCCTGCGCCGCAGAATCGCCGTGCTTGGCCCGGTCAACCCGATAGCCGTCGAAGAGTATACCCAGCTCGAAGACCGCCACAAGCTCTTTATGGAGCAAATCGAAGATCTGCAGCGAAGCAAACGCGCGCTTCTTCGGGTAATAAGCGCCATCGAGCAAAAGATGAAAACCCGCTTCGTCGAAACCTTCGAGAAGGTAAACGAGAGCTTCCAGGCGGTCGCCGCATCCCTATTCCCCGGAGGTCACGCCGAACTCATCCTAACAGACCCCGACGACACCCAAAACAGCGGAGTCGATATCATCGCCCAACCCGGCGGAAAGAAGCTACAACGCCTCTCGCTCCTCTCCGGCGGAGAAAAATCCCTTGTAGCGCTGGCATTCTCATTTGCCCTCTACCAGACAAAACCAAGTCCGTTCTACATCCTCGACGAAGTCGAAGCCGCCCTCGACGACGTCAACCTACAACGTTTCATCGCACTTCTTAACCGAATAAAACTGGACAGCCAGATTCTCATCATCACCCACCAGCGCCGCACCATGGAAGTGGCCGATTCCCTCTACGGAGTCTCCATGCAAGCCGACGGCGTCTCTCGCCTCATCTCCCAAAAGTTCAGCGAAGTAACCGTAGGAATGGTATAAAAACAGTTAATTGGTGAATCGGTGAATAGGAAAAACC
>NZ_PFNG01000226.1:9016-12158 GCF_002791875.1 Candidatus Aquicultor secundus
AAAGCGGGTAACGGCGAGTAGCGAATGGCGATTAATTGTCATTCTGAGCGATAGCGAAGAATCTCGGGTGCACTACGAATGATTGTCACCTATGAGCGTCTAGGCGTAGCTAAACTACGGTAAGAAGATGGTTTTCCTCTGAACCCACATGCTAACTCTCATCCCATCCACCCATTCACCTCGCAATCAGCGTGAGCGAAAAGGGCTAATGTGGTATCATCATGTATCGAAGATTCACATCGCACAATATAAGGCATGATCAAATCTTAACGAGGTGTTATAGCATGCATTGGTTTAGGCGCCAGAAACCGGAGGACTACGAAGAAATAGAAGCCGCCGAAGAAGAAAAAGCAGAAGAAGCGACCGAGGAGGACGCCGAAGAGAATATCGAGGATATATTTGAGGAAACCGGGGAAGAGCAAAAGGTATCCTGGTTAGCCCGGCTTAAAAGCGGTCTCTCGAAAAGCCGCGAGAATATCGTCGGGCAAATCAGCGGATTGCTGTCGCGCAGCGGCAGCATTGATGAAGAGCTTTGGGATGACATAGAGGCGATACTTATCCAGGCGGACATCGGTATGCAATCCACTATGCACATTATCGATAACCTGCGCGATAGGGTCGACCGCGATCGGATAAAAGACCCCAACCTGATACTAGACCTCCTTAAGGATGAGCTTGTTTACATCCTGCAACAGAACGCCCCGCAAACCGAACACGACCACGCCGATCGCATAATTTACCTAATCGTCGGCGTCAACGGTACCGGCAAAACCACGACTATCGCCAAGCTTGCCAGGAGTTTTACAAAGTCCGGTAAGTCGGTGCTTCTCGGTGCCGCAGACACCTTTAGGGCCGCTGCGGTCGAGCAGCTCGACATATGGGCTAAACGTCTGAAAGTAGACATAGTAAAGCACGAGCGCGGCGCCGACCCGGCCGCCGTCGTCTACGATGCAATTCACGCGGCCAGCGCCAGGCGAACCGAGATTCTTTTAATCGATACCGCAGGCAGGCTCCACACCTACGTCAACTTAATGGAAGAGCTGAAAAAGATCAAGCGCATAGCCGAGCGCGAAAAAGGAGACGCCGAGCTTGAGACACTGCTGGTAATTGACGCAACCACCGGCCAAAACGGTATCGCTCAGGCCCGTCTCTTCGATGAGGCCCTTAAGATCGACGGCATCGTCCTGACAAAACTCGACGGCACAGCCAAAGGCGGTATCATCCTGGCTATCCAAGAGGAATTAAATATCCCCGTCCGCTATGTCGGTGTAGGCGAGGGTATGGACGACCTCCAGCAGTTTAAACCCGATGAGTTCGTCAAAGCCCTTGTCGGAGAATAACTACTATCCCACCGCCTAAACAATTAAAGAAAGCAGAGTTCAGTCCGATAATTACCATTAACGATGCTACCGCACTTAAAACCACATTAAGCGGTAGCATCAGTAATTAACAGTAATTATTAAAGCATTACTTGGAGGACCGGACATGAAACTTGGCTTTCTTTTTGCGCTTGGGATGATAATTATCTTAAGCATTGCGATTCGCAAGCGGCGCGACCAAATCCCCGGTGCGCAAAAACTCAACCAGCACCAGATAAAAGCACAGGAATTCGTCACGCACGGTGATTTCCACCAGGCAAAAGACGAGATAGAACAATCCGTCCAAAACGACCCCGAGAACGGGTTAAACTACTACGCGCTCGGCGTCATTCACTATAACCTCAAGCAGTTCAATAAGGCCTTAAAGAACCTTAAACAAGCCATCTTTATCGATAGGGACAATTGGGATGGGTGGTTTTTAATCGGCCGTATTTACCTTGAGCGCTATGACTACGACAAGGCCACAAAATACTTTAATAAGGCGATTCAACTTAACCCGGCGATGTCAAAAGCCCGCTTCGGTTTAGCGTCGATACTATTCGATCGCGGCCAGCTTAAGGAAGCGTCCGACCAGTATAACAGCATCATCGAGTTCGACCCGATGAACGCAAACGCGCACTACAATCTCGGCTCTTGCTTCCTCGAGCAGGAGATGTTTAAAGAAGCGATAAAAGAGCACGAGCTGGCAGCCGGGCTCGATCACGACAACGCGTACGCCCATTATTGGGTCGGGTACTCATACATCCAGCTTAACGATCGCAAGCGGGCGGCCGAGGCATTCGCAAAGTCGCTCGAGCGCGGCTACGACGGCGCAGCCGATGCGCTTAAAGATTTAATTTAGGACATTATTCTAAGAAATTATTTTTACGATACGGTTTCATCAGTTAGATAGACGCTCACATCCCAAGAAACGGTGGTCGCCCGACCGCCGTTTCTTTTTGCTCTATACGCCCATCCCAAACCCATCCCAAATTGCGCTATAATCATCTCATACTCATACCAGGAAATATTATTTCTAAAATATCGCGGTGAATGGCTTGTTTCTTCGAATTATCATAGACGCCTATAAACTCTTCGATCGCCGCTGGCTAATGATTATTGCCGCAGGCATCCTATCGGTCGGTATCGCCGATATTATCAGCCTCGTCTCGGCAGCATTACTGCATCTTCCTACGGTGGCCATGATGGGACCGGATGGAAAGCCCTTTAGTTTTAACTACAGCGTGTTTATCGACCTGCTCGTATTCTTCGTCGCCAACGTCTGGCTTGAGGGCTTTGTAGCGCTCATCGCTCTATCCGAAATAGGAGGCTGGACGGCTAAGTTCTTTGAAATGGCGTACAAAACAACAAGTATTTATCCAAGGGTTCTGGCCGCAAACTTCGTAGCGCAATTGATCATGTACGGAAGCCTGGTCCTGGCGTACGCGGCCCTGTCCCTTAACTTTATCGGTTTTCTCTTCGTAATCCCGGCGTTTCTCTTTGCGGTATGGTTCTCGCTTGTTTCGCCGGTCATCGTTGTCGACAGAACACGCCGCATCCGCGACGTCCTGCTTCGCAGCAGGTACTTGGTGCACGGTTACTTCTTTACGGTACTGCTCACCATGTTTATCGGGCTTGTCCCACCGCTTGTAACGCCCGACATTCAGAGCGGCAACCTCTTTTTCTGGCCCGCGATGACCTTCATCCATATTGCGACATCCATCATAGTATCGCTCGTCACGGTCGCCACATACCTAAACTTGAGGGCTGCAAAGGGAGCAAGC
>NZ_PFNG01000226.1:12248-14289 GCF_002791875.1 Candidatus Aquicultor secundus
CTGCGGCCTGGCGCAGCTTGACAGTATAGATTACCTGGTATAATATTTACAAGGCTGGGAATATATTCCCAGTCAAATTTTATTATGTAAAAAGTAGTGAAGAATAGTGTTCGATAACCTGTCAAGCAGGCTACAAGATATATTTAGCAAATTAAAATCACGCGGTAAGCTTACCGAGAAAGACGTCGACGTCGCCATGCGCGAGGTCCGCCTTGCATTGCTGGAAGCCGACGTCAACTACAAAGTGGTCAAAGACTTTATCGCTAAAGTCAAAGAGCGCTCCATCGGTGTCGAGGTGCTTGAGAGCCTGACCCCGGCGCAGCAGGTTATCAAGATCGTCAACGAAGAGCTCACCGCGCTTATGGGCTCTACTGAGAGCAAGCTCAGCTTTGCCCCCAGGCCGCCGACAGTAATCATGCTGGTGGGCCTGCAGGGCTCGGGTAAAACGACGACTGCGGCAAAACTAGCGCACCACCTGAGGTCGACCGGTAGAAGGCCGTTTCTTATCGGTGCCGATGTGTATCGCCCGGCCGCTATCGACCAGTTAAAGACCTTAGCAGACGAGAATAATATCCCGTTCTACAGCGACGATCCAAAGACGCCGCCGCTCACGATTGCACGCGCCGGCATTAAGGCCGGCAACCAGAACGGGTCGGACATAGTTATAATAGATACCGCGGGCCGCCTGCATATCGATGAACAGATGATGCACGAACTCGAGGAGATCAAGGCCGAACTTAAGCCCCATCAGATTCTGCTCGTTGTGGATGCCATGACCGGCCAGGATGCCGTTAACGTAGCGCAATCGTTCCGCGAGAAGCTCGATTTCGACGGTATCGTTATGACCAAGCTCGACGGCGATGCGCGCGGTGGCGCCGCCCTCTCCGTCAAAGCGGTAACCGGAAAGCCGATCAAACTCGTCAGCGTCGGCGAGAAAATGGACAGCCTCGAGCCGTTCCATCCAGACCGCATGGCCTCCCGAATCCTTGGTATGGGCGATATCCTTACCCTCATCGAAAGGGCACAGGCCACGGTCGATGAGAAAAAGGCCCGCGAGATGGAAGAGAAGCTGCGCAAGGCCGAATTCACGTTCGAGGACTTCCTCGGGCAGATGGAGCAGATGCAGCAGATGGGCCCGATCAACCAGCTTATCAAGATGATCCCTGGTATGGGAAAGCTGCCGAAGGATATCCAGGTAAGCGATAAAGATATGGCCAGGATAAAGGCGATCATCCAGTCGATGACAAGCGACGAGCGCCGCAACCCTAACCTTATCAATGGAAGCCGGCGCGAGCGCATCGCAAGGGGAAGCGGTACCGATACGCATGAGGTAAACCAGTTGCTTAAGCAGTTCAACCAAACAAAGAAAATGCTTAAGCAGTTTGGGAGCATGCAGGGCAAAATGAAAATGCCCAAAGGCGGCTTCGGCGGCGGGTTCCCGTTCTTTGGATAAGATAGACCGGTTGGGTAATACGAGCAGCTGAACCTGCTTTTACCAGGTTTAAAGATAGTTGTTTATGGCAATAGCAAAGGAGGTGACAATTTGGCGGTAAAAATTCGTCTTTCTCGTGTAGGTGGCAAGAAAAATCCTCATTACAGGGTTGTAGTAGCAGATTCAAGGGCGCCGAGGGATGGCAGGTTCATCGAGATCATAGGTAGATATAATCCTCAGACCGACCCTTCGACTATCGAAATCGATAACGAAAAGGCCTCTGCGTGGTTAAAAAATGGTGCGCAGCCGACCGAGCAGGTTAAAAATTTACTAAAAATCGCTGGTGTTCTTGGGTAGATAAGTAGTAGCATGCAGGGGGTATCCTAGTGAAAGAGCTGTTAGAGCTGCTGGCTAAAGCTGTTGTGGACGAGCCGGACAAAGTGAACGTTACTGTCGTTGAAGGCGAGAAATCAATTATCTTGCAGTTGCATGTTGCGCCCGATGACATCGGCAAAGTAATTGGCAAGCAGGGTCGGATTGCCAAGGCAATACGAACGATAGTCAAGTCGTCCGCTATCAAAGAGGGCAAGAAGGCTATCGTCGAGATCA
>NZ_PFNG01000226.1:14356-14480 GCF_002791875.1 Candidatus Aquicultor secundus
TGGTCTTGTATCCAAGCCCGCCGGTGCCCGGCATTCAAAGCCTGGTAATCGAAACAATTGAGCACAAACCAAAAGGCCTACAATTCAAATTCAAAGGTATCGACAGCAGGGAACAAGCCGAGAA
>NZ_PFNG01000070.1:0-1558 GCF_002791875.1 Candidatus Aquicultor secundus
TGGCTCCTGGCTTCTAATCTCATTCTCGACCCTAATAATTACTGCTTTATCTCGATTTACCGATTTGCATCAAGAAATCGTGGTTGGATTTTGTCTCTCTCATCTTGTCGATGAGAAGCTCGATCGCCGCGCCCGAATCAAGCGCATGCAGAACTCGTCTAAGTTTCCAGATAAGTTGGGCCTCATCAGGCGGCAAGATAAGCTCTTCTTTCCTGGTACCGGACTTATCGATGTCGATGGCCGGGAATACCCTCTTGTCCGCCAGCCTACGATCGAGATGAAGCTCCATGTTGCCGGTACCTTTAAACTCCTCAAAGATAACCTCATCCATTCGGCTGCCGGTATCGACGAGCGCGGTTGCGAGGATCGTCAGGCTGCCGCCGAACTCGATGTTCCGCGCGGCCCCAAAGAACCTCTTCGGAGGAAACAGCGCCGTTGAATCGACACCACCGGAGAGAATCCTCCCGCTTGCCGGGGCTGTCAAGTTGTAAGCCCTGGCGAGCCTGGTGATACTATCCAGCATGATGACGACATCGCGCCCGTGCTCGACAAGCCGCTTCGCCCGCTCAAGGACAAGCTCGGCAACCGCGACATGGTTGTCGGCCGGCTGGTCGAAGGTCGAGCTTATTACCTCGCCCTTAATAGAGCGCTCCATGTCGGTGACCTCTTCAGGTCGTTCATCCACCAGTAAGGCCATCATGTGCACTTCCGGATTGTTGGTCGTCACCGCGTTGGCGATTTGCTTTAGAATGGTGGTCTTTCCGGCTCTCGGCGGGGATACGATCAACCCCCTCTGCCCTTTTCCAACCGGGGCGGTCAAATCGATAATCCTGGTCGTAACGTTCTGCGGTGTCGTCTCGAGCCTAAACCGCTCGTTGGGATAGATCGGGGTGAGCGTTTCAAACTGGGCCCGCTGGCGTGCCGATTCAGGGTCCGAGCCGTTAACGCTTTCGATCCTGAGAAGCGCGTTGTATTTCTCGGTATCCTTGGGCGGTCGTACCTGGCCCTCGACCTCATCACCGCGGCGTAAGTTAAAGCGCCTGATCTGCGAGAGCGAAACGTAGATATCTCCTTCGCTCGGCAAGTATCCCTGGGTTCGCAAGAACCCGTATCCTTCACCCAGGATATCCAAGATACCCTTTTTAACCAGGAGCTTCTCCTCGCGCTCGCGCACTTCAACCCGCTGTTCGTATCGTTCAGGGGCTCTCGGCGCCTCGACAACGGCTTCTCGTGTCGCTGTTGCGACCGGTGCGACCGGTCGCGGTGCCGTTCTAGTTGCGGCAGCGGAGTCGGAAGTTCCGCCGCGCTTGCCTCGTGCCTCTACAATTGCATCGATAAGTTCTTTCTTTCTTAAGGTGGAGACACCGCCAATGCCCAACTCCATTGCAATAGGCTTTAACTCTGCTAAAGTTTTTAGTTCAAGCTGTGCTTTATCCACTCTTTCACCTTCTTTCGTAACTCGATAATTTTTAACGCATTATTTGGGTACTGGGCGGTCTATTAGATTTATTAGGTCTATTAGGTCTATTAGGTCTATTAGGTCTATTAGGTCTATTAG
>NZ_PFNG01000070.1:1573-10377 GCF_002791875.1 Candidatus Aquicultor secundus
CTTGACCATAGCTTTTAGTATGTTATATGGGACTGTCGCTATATCTGCGCCAACTTGCGCTGATTGGATCACATGAAGAGGATGCCTAATACTGGCTGATATGGTTTCTGTCTTACTATCATATTTATCGTAGATTGACACGATTTTGTCAAGCTCCTTGATGCCATCATGCCCGATGTCATCCAGGCGTCCGATGAACGGGCTGACGTACGCCGCGCCGACCTGCGCCGCCAGCATCGCCTGGTTCGCAGAGAAGATAAGGGTCATATTTACCTTGATCCCCTCGGAGCTGAGTTGCTTGGTTGCGGCAAGACCTTCTTCCATCATCGGAATTTTTACGACGACGTTCGGGGCTATCGCTGCAAGTTCGCGCGCTTCCTGAATAATGCCGTCCCTCGTCATACTGATTGCCTCCGCGCTTATCGGGCCATCGACGATTGCTGCGATTTCCGCTATCGACGTCTTGAAATCCTTACCCTCCTTGCTGCAGAGGCTCGGGTTTGTGGTAACACCGCAGATTATGCCCAGAGAATGCATCTCTTTAATGTGCTCGATGTTTGCGGTATCGATAAAAAGTTTCATCTATTCCTCCCGATTATTCAAAATCCTCCCGGTCGAGCACGCTCATCGCCGTTTTGTCCTCATTTTCCGGCGGTCCTAACACATGATTGAGGACCTGCTCGAGAGCGCCGGTTATCGTCGTATCCAGGCTATGGCTCGATATGACCGATATGTCATATTCTCTCGCCAGGTTGTTTATGTAATCGCCGATTCTTCGAATCGATTCGAAGTTTTCTTTATACCGCTCAAAGGGTCTCGCGCCTTCGGTCTGCAACTCCCTGATATAGAAATGGCTGCGGTGCAGGTCCTCATCATCGACGGTGATGATCATCGGGATAACAAATGCCTTCTCGTACATCGGGGTGTTGATAAACCCCGGTACGACGTGAACGCCCTCGATAACGACGTTTTGGCCTTCACGGATAGCCCTGTCGACAACCGCCCTGATACTTACCGAGACGATCTTAACCTGCTCGATAAAACCGTTGATAAGCGGGTCTTTCTCAAACGACTTGTTAACCGCCTTCCACGCCATGAACGATGATTCATGTAAAGACGGGATCAGGTCTTTTGATAAAACAGCGCGCATGACCTCGCGAAGCGAGTCCGTCGCAACGACATGCGTGATACCGAGACGATGCGCCACCGCGGTTGCAATCGTCGATTTACCTACTCCGGTGGTGCCGCCTACCAGCACTATGATGGGCCGGTCGACATTTAGAAGCGCCTGCCAGCGCCGGTATTTATTCGCGTAAAGCTTTCCCTGGTGTTTGAGAAGCACATGGTAAACAAGCTCTCGCAGTTCGTCTACCTTTATTGAAAAGCGCCCGTCATCCACGAGCTGGCGCTGTATCAGCCGGGCTATCTCGTAAGAGCGACTCGGAGGAAGACCCGTTGCCATAAGCGCAGATGCCATCAGTCCCTTTGAGTATGGCAAGCCGTGCTGATCATCGCTAATCACGATTTGTTGAGGGACATCCTTATCTTTATTCGTGTCTTTATCAATGTTAGTGTCCATCTTTTTTTCCGTCCCTTTGTCCAACTTCTTTCCGCCTTGCAAAATTAGTTTCAGCCTTATTGCCGATCCAATTGACCAGATCTTCAAGTTCGCCGTCGCCCCCGATTGTTACCGGGATGTTATCCATATAAACAACGTCGAGTCCTAAGTCCAGCCCCACACTGGTTACTATATCCACCGCCGCCGCTTTAAGCTCGGTGAGAAGCGCTGTAAACGTTCCCCTGGCGGCATCGATCTCTTCCCTGAGCGCCTTCCTGTTCGACAGGCTGCTGCTTGCTCCGACCACCTCAGCCCCATAGGTTTGCTCCAGGTGCCTGATGAGTTTACCCTTCATCGAAGCGGGGGCCGTAGTTGCAAGAAAAATTTTCTTGCCGTCGATCGGATGCAGTGGTTTGGGCCGAAATACGGTATGAACAATTCTAGCTTCCGGCTTAGTTTCACGAATAATTTTATCCAATTGCTCGATCTTATCCCTATCGGCCAACGGCGGCTCGCACATTGAGAGTATTATCAAATCTGAGAGTAATACTCTATATGTACCAAAATACCCGCCGATGTAGTCAATGGGCTGGCCGGCATCGATGATAAGAACGTAGGCGTCGGCCAATACCGGCGGAAGCGCCGAGCCGGATCCCTCCAATACCACAAAATCCACATCAAGCTCGTTGGCCAGTCTCGCCCCGGCTGCGACATTTGAGACAAACGGCTGCCCCGCCAGACCGCCCCCGCAGCGCCTACAGCCAATTGCGGTAATTCTACTGGTCAGGGCATCTTCCAGATAATCCGATGCCGCATGCTTACCCGAGCGCGCCAAATTCAGTAGAAACTGCGGGGTAAGCTCGATCTCGCGCCCCGCGATCATCTCGGGCGATTGCGGGCCACCGCGCCCCATAGCGATAACGCCGGGATTAAAACCCGTCTCGTCGAGACACCGGCAAATATACCCTGCGATTGCGGTTTTGCCAACCCTCTTTCCCGTACCGATTACGCTTAAGGATGGCTTTTCCAGCACATCTTGAAACACGGGTGGATAAAACCAGAAATCCGCGCCGATATACGGGATACCCTTGGTAAGCACGTGGCTCGCATATAAGAACCGTTTTTTGTAATCGATAACCGGCTCGTCGCTTAGGTCGATAACCATTTCCGGTGTAAACCGCTCGATTGCGGTCATAATGCCCGTGAGCGGTTCCGTCTCTTTAACGACCGGGCAACCGAGGTCGTCGAAGTCGCCCTTTTCGGATATTTTTTCAACCCCGCCGACAAATACCGCCCCGGCCACCTCATAATCATACTGGTTCTTAAGGACATCAAGGGCTGATTTAATAACGGGTGGGTAGTGCTCGCCGTCGATTAAGGCAATAACACGGGCTATATCAAGCCACCTCCAGTTAACGCTCCGGCCTCGACTTTTTCCCACTTACAATACTTGCGCTCATCGCACGAAAACTCCGCGATGAGTTCCTGCGAACCATAGGGATATTTCCTAAATATCTTTACTTTATCATCGGGATCGATCTGGATAATGTTATAACAGGGTTTGGTCCTGCCTCTTAGTCGCAGCGTGCAGGCCGTTCCCGCGTTCACCACCACGAGATTCTCCAGGCGCCATACGTACGGGACGTGCTTGTGCCCGCACAAAACAAGGTCGACGCCGCTCTGGATGAGAACTTCGAGCAAGTCCCCGGCGTCGTGAACCATGCTTCGCTCCCTGCCCGTCCCCGGTACGGGAAGCAGATGATGATGAAGCGCAAATATTTTAAAGAACCCCTCGTCTTTGAACCCATCCCGGACCCAGCCATAGCGTTCCCGGCCGATCCTTCCGTTGTCTAAATCCGGCTCGCTTGAGTCGGCGCTGACCACCCGGATGCGGTCAAACGACAGCACGCTATCCCTTTGGCCAAAAAGCTCTTCAAAGTGCACATAGCCAACATTACGCGAGTCGTGGTTTCCCGGCAGGAACAACTGCGTTTCGCATTCGAGCGTGGAGAGGAACGTCTGCGCCGTCGCGTATTCCTGTCTGAAGCCCTCGTTTGTTAAGTCTCCGGTGCAAATTACGGCATTTGGCCTGAGTTCGTTTAGCTCCTCTATCGTTCGGCTCATCAAATTCGGGATAAAATATTGGGAGCCGACGTGCAAGTCTGAGATATGCGCAATAGTTATTACGCCGTCATCAGCCATAGAATTCACCCTTCTCACTTTCACTAAATGTCGTCCATTGGATTTGTAGGCGAAGATAACAAAAAATAGAGTCAAGAATTACCTTCTTGAGAAATATTATAGGTGTGCTTTATAAATCTGCCTTTATTTTACCTAATCTGGCCGGTTGGTCAACCATTATCGAACTTCGGTCGCAATCTTGACGTCGCCGCTTGTGAGAGTTCGCTACCGAAATATTGGCTGCTAATTTCTCGAGATAACGCGCGCGCCTTCCAAATCAAATTCGGCTTGCCTAATCGAATAATCCTGATCGCTTTCTATGTCGGCAAGCGCTTGATTAATTTCTTCAACGATATGCGCTTCTTCAGACCTGTCGATGATGCACACTAAGCTCGGCCCTGCGCCGCTTAGTGCCATTCCCGCGCCCGGTATGCGCCCTACCAGCCGGATGATCTCAAGCAAGCCCGGTATCAGAGGCGCCCGGTAAGGCTGGTGCAATTTATCCTGCATGGCTGTAGCAAGTAGACCGGCGTTTCCTTCTAGTAACGCCGCAACCAACAAGCTCGAGCGCGAAATATTAAAAACCGCATCGCCCATTGAGATATCTCGCGGCAGCACCCCGCGCGCCTTCTTCGTCTCAAGCATGGTGCCCGGGATAAGAAGCAGCGGTTTTAGTTTTTCCGAGGGCGCATAGGATGCGATCCGGTGGTTTGCATCAACCGGGTACGAGATGGTAAACCCGCCAAAGATCGCCGGCCCGACGTTATCGGGATGGCCCTCTATCTCGGCGGCGATCTCGAATAGATTCTCTTTGGGCACGTTCGCATGGGATAGCTCGTTTGCCGCCATCAGCCCACCCACGATCGCCGTCGAACTCGAACCGAGCCCGCGGCCCATAGGGACATCGTTTTTGATGGTTATCTTAAGCCCCTTGAAGCTGAAACCTACCTCTTCAAACAGGCGTTTTGCAGATATTAATACGAGATTGTTCTCGGTGGCGGACGGCCTGGGACCGCCGTCTTGAAGGATATCGATCTCAAGACCGCTTTCGATCTCTTCCACTTCAAAGCTGTTGTAAATGTTGAGCGCCAAGCCCAATACATCAAAGCCCGGCCCTAAATTCGCCGACGTTGCTGGGACTATTACTTCGACCAACTTGTATCCCTTACCTATCCGAAGATAACCTTTTCCACGGCCGGGAACGTCGCCTCTGTCTCGATGGGCGTTCCGCCCGATTTTATAGCGGTATCGGGGTCTTTCAGTCCGTGGCCGGTAAGCACGCAGACCACCTTTGCCCCTTTGGGGACGCGGCCGATGGAGATCATCTTACGTAAGCCCGCAACCGACGCGGCGGATGCCGGCTCGGCAAACGCGCCTTCGGTCGCGGCCAAAAGTTTATACGATTCAAGTATTTCTTCATCGGTTACCATATCGATAAAGCCGCCCGAGTCTTTTGCTGCGGCTTCGGCTTCCTGCCACCTCGCAGGATTACCTATCCTGATGGCGGTCGCTATGGTTTCGGGCTGTTCAACGGGGTGCCCGAGAACTATCGGGGCCGCACCCGCCGCCTGGAACCCTATCATCTTGGGCAGCGTATCGATCTTACCGGCTGCGGCATAATCCCTGAAACCCCGCCAGTAAGCGGTGATATTTCCGGCGTTGCCGACCGGGATAGAGAGGTAATCCGGTGCTTGCCCTAGAACATCGCAGACCTCGAACGCCGCGGTCTTCTGCCCCTCGATCCTGAATGGGTTAATCGAATTGACCAGAGTAATCGGGTACGCCTCGGAAAGCTCGCGCACCACTTTTAGGGCCGCATCAAAGTTACCCCTAACCGCCACGACAACCGCACCGTGCATAAGCGCCTGAGACAGCTTACCCAGGGCGATCTTGCCCTCCGGGATAAGCACGACACACCGAATCCCCGCACGCGCCGCATATGCCGCAGCAGAGGCGCTGGTGTTACCGGTCGATGCGCAGATTACGGCTTTTGAGCCATCCTCAAGTGCCTTACTTAAAGCAACCGTCATTCCCCTATCTTTAAAGGAACCGGTGGGGTTAAGCCCCTCGTATTTAAAATACAGCTCGACTCCAAGCTCTTTTCCTATGTTCACCGACGGGATAAGCGGCGTGTTGCCCTCAAGCAACGTACACACCGGCGTCTTATCCGTTACCGGAAGATAATCCCAATACTCTCTAATTAGTCCCTTCCACGCCATCTCTTAGCCTTCCACTCGTAGAATATTGCCGACTTCTGCCACAACATCCAGTTGTTCTATTTTTTTAAGCGCCCTGCGCATGCTCTTTTCTTTCACCAGATACGTGCCGAATACCAGCTCAGCGTGACCGTCGCGTGTATTCTTCTGTATGGCGGTCTCGATGCTTACGTTGTTGTCGCCAAGCACCTTTGCGATTTTTGCAAGCACTCCAGGCTTGTCAAGCGCATCGAGCCGCATATAGTAACGCGATTCGATATCATCAACCGCTTTTACCTTCTTGTGCTCGAAGCAGCCGCAGGTCATGCTGCCCACTTTATTGAGGCTGATATTCAACGCGACCTCAAAGACATCACCCACGATTGCGCTCGCCGCGGGGAGACTGCCGGCGCCCGGCCCGTAAAACATAACCTCGCCCACCGCATCCCCTTCAACGAAGATCGCATTCATAACGCCCGCTACCGAAGCCAAGGGGTGCTTGGCCGGAATCATGGTCGGGTGCACGCGCACCTCCATGCCCTCATCGTCTTCCTTGGCCACCGCGAGTAGCTTAATGATATAGCCCATCTCTTTGGCGTAAGCGATATCTTCGGGAGTAATACCCATGATACCCTCGGTGTAAACTTTATCGGCGGTCACCCGGCTGTTGAACGCGATGGAAGCCAGGATGGCTATTTTAGCGGCAGCATCGTGGCCCTCGACATCTGCGCTCGGATCGGCCTCCGCAAAGCCTAGGGCTTGAGCTTCTTTAAGCGCCTCGTCAAGAGAAGAGCCCTCCTCGGCCATTTTCGTAAGAATATAGTTGGTGGTTCCGTTGACGATACCCATAACGCGATGGATGGCGTTTCCGGCCAAGCTGTGCTTCAGCGGCCGGATAATCGGGATGCCGCCGCCGACGCTCGCCTCAAAGTAGAGGTCGACGCCCTGCTCCTGTGCCAGCTCAAGCAACGCCCCGCCACGACTTGCCATAAGCGCCTTATTCGCGGTCACAACGTGCTTTTTATTCTGCAGCGCCTGCTTAATAAACGTATATGCGGGCTCGATGCCGCCGATCACTTCAACGACCACATCGATATCGGGATGGTTAATTACCTCATAGGCGTCGGCCGTTGAAATCTGCTCGGGGACCTTGCCTTTCATCCTGTCCCGGTCCCTCTCGGCCACCAGGACGACATCGATATCGGCCCCCGAAAGGGTGGAGAGCTTACGGGATTTCGTAGTCAGTATATGGTATACGCCGGAACCGACCGTCCCATATCCGATAATTCCAACACCAATCTTTTTCTTCACGTTCAAACCATCCCCACAGTAATTGTAAAGTTTTTATTCTATGCTTGCATCCAACCTGACCAAATCTTCAAACGTTTCGCGCCTGATGATTGCTCGGGCCTCCCCGTTATTTACCAACAGAACTGCCGGACGTGGCTGGCGGTTGTAGTTATTTGCCATAACATAGCCATAGGCCCCGGTTGCCGGCGTGCACAAGATGTCGCCCGCTTCCGGGTGCGGAAGCTCGATGTCGCGCACCAGAATATCGCCCGATTCGCAATGCTTACCCGCCACCGTCACCATGGTCGTCGCTTTCTCCTGTGCCCGGTTGGCTAGAAGCGCCTCGTAAACCGCCCCATAAAGCATCGGGCGTAAGTTATCGGACATGCCCCCGTCAACCGAGACATACGTGCGAATATTCGCAATTTCCTTGATCGTGCCGACGGTATATAAAGTAACACCCGCGTTTGCCACGATCGAGCGACCCGGCTCTACCATAATCTTGGGAACAGGCAAACCGAGGTGCTGCGCCTCCCGTACCACGCCGTCTACGACTACACTTGCAAACTCCTCGATGGTCGACGGTTCGTCGACCGCTTTATATTGTATACCAAGCCCGCCGCCGGCATTGAACTCGCGGGCGACAAACCCGGTCTCATCCTTAATCTGCTTTACGAATTCCATAATGATCTCAATCGCTTTTGCAAAAGAACCAAGCTCAAATATCTGCGATCCGATATGCGCATGCAGGCCTTTAAGCTCAACATTTTTAAGCTCAAGCGATTTTTTTACAGCACTCATGGCAAGGCCGTCCTGCAATCCAAACCCAAATTTACTATCGATCTGACCGGTTTGGATATAGCTATGCGTCTGCGGCTTTATCCCGGGGGTTATCCTTAAAAGAATGGGCTGAACCTTACCCTTTTCCCCGGCGATCTTATCCAAAAGCTCCAATTCATGAAAGCCGTCCACCACCACGCGCCCGATGTTGTTATCAAGCGCAAGAGCAAGTTCTTCCGGGGTTTTATTGTTGCCGTGCATAAGCACCTTATCCATCGGAAAACCCGCTTTGATCGCGGTATAAAGCTCACCGCCCGACATAACATCAAGCCCCAGGCCCTCCTGCTTCGCGATCTGGCACATGGCGGTACAACTAAACGCTTTGCTGGCATAGACGACGTCAAACTCGATACCCTTAGCGCCAAACGCCTGCATAAAGGTGCGGCACTGGCCCCTGAGTGTTGCCTCGTCCATGATAAACAGCGGCGTTCCGTACTGCCGTGCAAGCTCAACGGTATCGCATCCGCCGATTTCCAGGTGGCCTAATGAATTGATGTTGGCCGTAATTGGTAAAACCAAAGAAACAAACCTCCTGAGGATTCGGATAATTGCGCAGAACAGCCTGCAATAAAGGGCTACCAACCCCATAAGTTTAACATAGCTAACTTTACGAAGTCAAAGCTCATGGGCAGTGCTAAACATCCCGGCCTTCCGGTGGTGCCCTTGTCGTAGCCGAAATTGAGCGACGTGGGCCGGAGCTTATCGCTTATGTGGTGGTTGAAAAATCCGTGGCCCTTTAG
>NZ_PFNG01000070.1:10398-14742 GCF_002791875.1 Candidatus Aquicultor secundus
ACCGTTGAGCACAACCTGCAAGACTGTTGCTTCGAGCACTACCTCAGCCACCGCGGTTCTTAGCGCAGTCCTTCCTACTGTGGGCGTGCACACATCCAATCTTTTTAATCCTCCATCCAAAAATATTGTAAGTTTAGCTTCCCCCACAAAAACTGGTATAATTTATTACTTGTAAGCAATATTTACTACAATAATTAGGAGCACCAATATCTGAAATGATAAAAGACAAGCTAGAGCAATTAGTACAACAGGCAATAGGGGCAGCAAAGGCAGAGGGAAAACTGCCATTACTAGAAATCCCTCCTGTAGTGCTCGAGCATCCCAAAGAGAAGGCGCACGGCGATTGGGCGACCAACGCCGCTCTGGTGCTGGCCGGTAACGTCAAGATGCCGCCGCGCGCCGTAGCGCAAATCATCGTTGATTCCTTCGGGAATACCGCTACATATTTCGATAAGATAGAGATCGCGGGGCCCGGATTTATAAACTTCTACTTAAGCAACCGGTGGCTCTACGACGTCCTCTCCCAGATTCGCGAGCAGGGTGAGAAATACGGTCATTCGACTATCGGCGCCGGCCAGAAAGTCCAGGTCGAGTTCGTAAGCGCCAACCCGGTGGGGCCGATGCATATCGGGCACGGCAGGTGGGCCGCGGTCGGCGATACGCTGGCCAATGTGCTCTCCGCCAACGGCTATACCGTGCAACGCGAGTTCTATATCAACGACTACGGCAACCAGATGAACATCTTCGCGAAATCCGTCGCCGTACGGTACGCCCAACTCCTGGGCCGGGATGTCCCCTTTCCGGAGGAAGGCTACCGGGGCGAATACATAAAGGATATTGCGCGCGAGATTATCGCCGAAGACAACGACAAGTACATGAGCGTTTCAGAGCAAGATAGGGAAGCCATCTTTAAAGAACGGGCGTACATGCAGGTGCTCGATCACATCAAGCATACCCTGGCGAATATGGGCGTTGTGTTTGATTTCTGGTTTAGCGAGCGTGTGCTTCACGAACTATCGACCGTCACGAAGACTATCGAAGAACTCCGAGAGCATGGCTATGTATACGACTCAGAAGGCGCGGTCTGGTTCAAGGCAACCGAATTCGGCGAGGACAAAGACCGTGTGCTGATTCGCGCAAACGGCGAGCCCACCTATTTCGCCGCAGATATCGCCTACCACAAGAACAAGCTCGAGCGCGGCTTCGACAAGATCATCAACATCTGGGGCGCCGACCACCACGGCTACATCGGAAGGATGAAGGCCGCCGTACAGGCGTTGGGTTATCCCGCAGACAGGCTTGAGATCATTATCGGGCAGCTGGTCAACCTCTTGCGGGGCGGCGAACCGGTCAGGATGTCGAAACGAACCGGCGAGATGGTCACGCTGGACGAACTGCTCGAAGAGGTCGGCAAGGATGCCGCACGCTTCTTCTTCCTCATGCGAAGCACCGATAGCCAGCTTGATTTCGATATACGGTTAGCAAAGGAACAATCTAACGAGAACCCGGTTTATTACGTGCAATACGCGCACGCGAGGATATCGAGTATCGTGCGGTTTGCCGAGGCCGAGGGGGTGAGCCTCCACGAGGATGTAAAGTACTCTTTACTTAAGACAGAACCGGAGCTTGATCTTATACGGAAACTCGCCGAATGGCCCGAGGTGCTCGAGCGTGCCGCCCGTCAAAGAGCGCTTCACCCGCTAACGGTCTATTCCCAGGAACTCGCCGCCGCGTTCCACTTCTTCTATACGAAGTGCCGGGTAGTCGGTGAGGATAAGGACCTCTCGACCGCCAGAATGTCGCTCTGTGAAGCCACAAAGACCGTCTTGCGAAACGCGCTTGGCATGCTGGGCGTAACCGCCCCGGAACGGATGTAACAAGATAGTATTACACCTATTGGGTGAGTTGACTTTGAAACTGACGGTAAGTAAGCTGAGTAAGGACTAATAAATACGTATCCCAACTACTGTGATTAATCGTCATATAATTAAATGATATATGTACGCATATAGTGGCTTATACTAGCGTTTCATTAGGGGCATGGAGCATATACACATTAACAAGGGTACTAGGGAAACTAGGAGGTAGGACATGGCAAAGAAGACAACCGGACGCGTAAGAAAAAATCGGGTCGCCGTCGGTTCGGGCCTGGGAGAGCTTGAAGCCGATATAATGAGCGTTGTCTGGAAAATCGGCAGCGCATCCGTGAAAGACGTCTTTGCGGAAATTTATCCCGAGAGAAGACTTGCTTACACGACTATCATGACCGTAATGAGCCGCCTCGCCAATAAAGGCGTTTTGAAGCAGGATAGGAGCGGTACCGCCTATATTTATACGCCAAACGTAAACCGGGAGGACATGGCGAACAATATGATCAGCAACGTAATCGACAAAGTCCTGGGCGGCAACCCGGCCCCTGCCATCCTCTTCTTGCTTAGCAAGAGCGGACTAGCCGCGAGCAATATCGATAAGATCAAGAAAACCCTCAAGTTAAAAGACGGTGAGCTTGTAAAGAGCTAGTAGGGCGTTCAATAGAATTAGGTATAACAATAGGCTTAAGTAAAAGATGTGCGCTATAACCATGGTTGTAGCGCTTTTACTTCTCTTAGTAGTGGTACGGCTCGCCCTTAATGATCTTGAACGATCTATAGAGTTGCTCGAGGATGATAAACCTGGCTACCTGATGCGTAAAGGTAAGTTTTGAAAGCGAGAGACGAAGGTCGGCCGCCCGTAGTATCGAATCGTCAAGCCCCAACGCTCCCCCGATTACAAGGGAGATGTTACTCTTTCCCGCGACCATCAATGATTCCAGTTTCTGTGCAAGCTCCTCCGACGAAAGCTCGGTTCCGCGCATATCCAGCGCAATCATATAACGTGATTCGGGCGGTTGAAGCTGCTTTTGAAGTTTCTGCGCTTCTCTGGCCTTGACCTCGGGCCCGGGTTTGGTGTTAATGTCTTCTTCTGCAACCTCTTGAACGGTGATTTTTACATACCTTAAGAGGCGCTTTATATAATCATCAACGCCCCGCTTGAGGTAGTCTTCTTTAAGTTTTCCAACCGCGACAATCCGGATTCGCACTTAAGCCCTGCTAACGCTTTGGTTTTTCAACGAGGACAACGCTTACGGTTTTTTGTTTACCGTTTCGCAAGAACGTAAGTTGCAAGGTATCGCCGACCTTTTTTTGCCGGATTTGCGCAATCAGATCATCCATAGTATCGACCGGTTTGCCATCGGCGGCCACTATGATGTCTTTTTGGCGCAGCCCTGCCTTGTCGGCGGGGCTATCTTTCACGACATCCGTTACAATAGCGCCTTTTGCCACGCCGTAGGTGTTATCGACAGGAAGGGTACTGTTGGCGTTCTGCCCCTGGATACCCATATACGGGTGGCTTGCCTTACCTTGATCTATTAATTGCCTGGCAACCGTTACCGCCGTTTCAACGGGGATGGCAAAGCCGATGCCTTCAGTAACGCCGGTGCTCGAGACGATCAGGGTATTGATCCCGATTACGCGACCCTGCGAATCGCTTAGCGCACCGCCGCTGTTTCCCGGATTTATCGGTGCGTCTGTCTGGATGAGGTTGGCATAGGTGTTGATCTGCTGTGAATTCTCGTCCGGTAGGCTGAGGGTACGGTTGAGCGCACTAACGATGCCTGAGGTAACCGTGTGCTCAAACCCGAACGGACTGCCGATAGCGACTGCCAGATCGCCCACCTGAAGATTCTTGGTTGAGCCGAATTCAGCCGCCGGCAGGCCGGTTCTATTCACCTTGACCACCGCCAGATCTGTCTCCGTATCGGCGGCAACCAGCTTGCCTTTAAGTTCTTCCGCACCGATGGTGACAAAGATATCCTTCGCATCGGACACCACATGAGCGTTGGTAATAATATAGCCGTCAGAGCTGAATATCACCCCGGAGCCGGCCCCGCTTACAATATCGGGGTGGGCAATATCCTTTAGCGTCTGCTTTATGTTGATGTTGACGATGGAGGGTTGCAGCTTTTTAGCAACTGCTGCCACCGGGCTTACCGCATCCTTGGCGACTTTAATGATTTCTTTGGAATTGGTCACCGGGTACGAGACGCGCCCGCCGTAAACATCGCCGGGTGTGCTTCCATAAAGATAAGGGACGGCGTACGTGGCGATAAGCCCGCCGAATAACGCCGAACAAAATGCAACCGCGATAATTAACGACATACCCGGCCGCCCGGCCTCTCTTGTATTTTTCTCTTCCAAGGTACTATCCTTTCTTGTTACCTGTTTATTCCCTTTCTATCTTATAAAACAAACAACGGGATATCAAAGTACAGCGTCAAATATAGATTGAAGGTTTATTGCACTG
>NZ_PFNG01000176.1:0-1948 GCF_002791875.1 Candidatus Aquicultor secundus
CCCGGAGCGAAATTCTGTGCAGATTGCGGAACTAAAGTTTACGGTTAATAACCGACTTGGCAATACCTGTTATAATATGGTAAGTATAACGTATTATAGCGGCCGGCCTTAGAGGGTTGTGCGCAAGGCAAGTTCGAGCGCAAGGCGAGAAGAAATGAACGGTTCAAACCGGCTTAAAGAGCCACGTTGGTTTATAGGAATCGCTGTCTTAGTTTTAATCATTGCGGCGGTAGGCCTTGTTGGGCTTGATTACAAAAACCAGGAACCCGCTAAGCCTGCTGTGAAAATCAGCGATTTTTCAGAATCCCGGCTTAAAACTATCGTTGGGGATAGTTCCGGCATCGGTATCAGCGAGGTCACGATCAATAAGCGATCAGGCCTTGTAACCATCTTCTACATTGATGACAGCGCACGTGATGAGAACGCTATTATGTTCAGCCTATCAATTGCTGCAGTCCGGATCATGCCTCCCCTGTTTAAGATTGACGGTGTTAAGAAAGTAAAGGTCGTTGAACTTGGCACGTTTATGAACGATGCCGGGGACAGCAGCGTAGACCAATCTGCGGCTATTACGATTAGCAAGAAGAAAGCCGATATGCTCGACTGGGGCAAGGTGAACTTAAAAAACAAAGCAGGCTTACTTGCCGAAGCGACTGAGCTGTATATAAATCCTGCCATTAAGAACCAAATAGATGACCTGGATGTATTAAACGCAATAATCGTTCAGCTCTCCAATAAGCACGAGTAATCTATCTACTTGCTTGGGGTTATGCCGCGGGTCTGCCCATTTGCTCTTTGAGGTGGAGCCTCCGTATGGTCGCTCTTGTTACGTCGGTTCCGGTAAGGATGCCGACAAGCCGGCCATCCTGCACGACGACCATACGACCTTCGGCCTTGGTGACGAGTTTCTGCAGGATATCGAGGACCTCCGCATCGGGTTGGGTCACGATATCTGAGGATAACGGGCGCATGATGGCGCCGACACGGGTGGTGTTCCATTCGGACCTCGGCAGGTTCTGCACGCTTTTAAGTGTGACCATCCCTTGGACTGTACCGTTTTCAACCACAGGATAGGCCACCCAGTTGTGTTTTAGGAAATGCTCCTCGACCAGCCCTTGTACGCTGACGTCAGGGCTGACTGTCTCCGGGTCGGGCGTCATGATTTCACTCACTTTAACGTTTTCGAGGGCCTCATGGTAGAGCACTTGCTGATATTCGGCTTGCGCAGCCCGCAATAGATACCATCCCAAAAGAATGAACCATATCAGGCTGAGGTTATTGGTGAAAAACGGACCGGCTATCCCTATGAAGATCATCGTATATGCGATTCCCCTGCCGAGCGTTGCGGCTATGCTGGTGGAGCGCCTTAGATTTCCCGTGAAATACCAGATAATAGAGCGCAACACGCGTCCGCCATCCAGGGGGAATCCCGGGAGAAGATTAAATACCCCCAGCAAGACGTTGATATATCCCAGGTAAAATGCAGGTGCGGTGACTGTTGCCGGAAGCCCGAAACGTCGGCTGAGCACCGAGCTTCCAAGAAAAGCCATCCCTAAAACCAGGCTGCTCAGCGGACCGGCAAGCGCCATTTTAAATTCGACGCTCGGCGTATCGGGTTCCTCTGAAAGTTGGGAGACACCGCCGAAGATCAGCAGCCGTATGCCGCTGACCTGAATACCGTTTCGAATGGCGACAACCGAGTGCATGATCTCGTGAAAGAGCACCGATGCAAAAAATAATATCGATGTGATAAACCCGATTAAGACATATGCCCCGGTACTTAAGCCCGGGACGAGTTGCGGGAATAGCGAAAAAGAAAGCGCAAACGTAATCAATGCGAAAATCAAAAACCAGCTGTAATCGAGCGTTATCTCAATTCCAAAAATCCTGCCGAGCCTTATACCACTGTTCACATTAAACACCTCTAATACTTAAGGAAGATAGTTCT
>NZ_PFNG01000031.1:0-1931 GCF_002791875.1 Candidatus Aquicultor secundus
GATACCTTAAGCAACGGGTATCTTTTAACTTAGTCTTCGACAATCCCATTAGAGGAAATGCATGAATAACGATGAAGCCATGGTTAACCATAATAAGGACAGCGGCGGTCGTGAGTCAGAGGAATCCCATTACGGGGCTATACTGCATGCTCTTGTAAAAAAGCTTGAAGGGGAAGAGAGCAGCCAGCAGGGGCACTCGGAGCGCGTAGCTGCCATTGCCGGCCTTATCGGCCATGAACTCGGATTACCACCGGCGCAAATCGATCACCTCAGGATTGCCGGACACCTGCATGACATAGGCAAGGTGGCTATTTCGGAACTCATCCTGAAGAAGACGGAGCCGCTCACCGGCAGAGAGTTGCAGGAACTTAAGCTTCACCCGATTATTGGGGAACGCATGGTATCAAAAACCGGGCTCAACCCCATTGCCCAGGCCGTTCTCTACCATCATGAACGCTTGGACGGAAGCGGGTATCCTTATGGTTTAAAAGACGGTGAGATCCCTCTTTACGCAAGGATTATAGCGGTCGCGGATTCGTTTGAGGTAATGGTTTCCGAGCGACCGTATAAGAAAGCCTTTACAGTGGAAGAGGCTCTTAAAGAGCTCGGGCACGACAGCACGACCACGCTTGACCAGAACATTGTCAGGGTACTTACGCGCATCATCATGAACGATGAGACTGCAAGAAAAATTGTTTAAGCCGCAAGTCCTCCGATAGATTGCACTACATCCAATAGCACCCGGCAAAACCTCTGCGCATCGTTAACGGTTCTCGCCGTAATCAAGTACTTATCGACAACTACGCCCTGGTCAACAAAGTTGGCGCCGGTGCTCTCAAGGTCTATTCTTGATTCGGGCGGACCGGTTACTTCACGGTCACTCATCAGGGGCCCGAGAGCCGCCACCAGCAGCTCAACGCCCCTGTCCACCGCACCCAGCACTTTTTGATGCTCGTATGATTTTGAAATCAGCCCCAGGTTCTTTCTGCTGGCGATCATTTCCTCGGGTGTCGAACTGTCCAGGATGATAAGGGCATCGTAGTCGCCCAGGCGCAGGTTTTCCGTCGCGATGTCTATCGTCAGCACTTCTTTGCGCGTGCTGTCAGTCAGAGGCTCATCCTGCTTAAAGCCTACGACTAAAATCTTCCCGCCCGCCCCGACAATGCAATCCCTTAATGAGTTAAAAAGATTTGCATTGAAGTGGTTCGGTAGGAGAATAGCAATGGTCTTTCCTCTTGCCTGCATAAGGTATCCCTCCAATGTGTTAAACAAAGACAAGCAAAGTTTACCCGCGATAAACAGGTATAAAACCTGCAAACTTCGGCGCGCCCATCTGCAAGAAAATTGTTTCCGCCATTGTGTGGGGGGTAAAAACCAGGTAATAAAGGAGGAGATTTACATGGCGATTTCAGAAAAAGAAGTAGCGCTTATCCTTTCGGACCATTTTGACGCAAACGAGTTCAACGGCTTACATAGCTGCCTCTCCAAGGAGGGCGCGTTGATCGGCACCGTGGGAGAGACCGCAGGGCAGAAGCTCTCCGACGCAGACCACAAAACTGAGGTTGAGGTTGAGGTCAGCTATGAAGAGGCGCGTTCGTACAACTTTGATGGGGTTGTGATCTTCGACGGGCACTCGTCGGATACGACCAGGATGGACGAAGATGCGCTGATGCTTATCCTCGATATGTATAATTCGGGCAAAATCATCGGTGCTATCGATCATGGTGCGCTGGTACTAATCAATCTTGACGTTCTAAAGGATAAAAACGTTACCGGCTCCCCGTCAATTAGAGTGGACCTCGAAAACGCGGGGGCGAGGTATTTTGACGAGCCGGTCGTAATCGATGGGAACCTGGTTACCGGGCGCGGCCCCCAAGACTTGGAGGATTTCTGCCAGGCGCTGGTTGATGAACTACGCAGATTAACCGAGT
>NZ_PFNG01000055.1:0-863 GCF_002791875.1 Candidatus Aquicultor secundus
GGGCTTCAACCACTTGGGGGTCGTATGTGAGGACATTGTTCTTACCATGCAACTTGCCCCAATAGAGCGCGCCATCTGCGGTATGGAGAAGCTCGTTCTTGTTTGTTGCGAGTGTTGGGTAGGTACTTATACCGATAGTTATTGTAATCGCCTTGCCTGGGAAGGCATCAGACAAGGTTTTATCGATACGCTTTTTAATAGCACGTGCAATATTTTGAGATTGGTCTTCACTAGTCCTTGGGAGGATAATACCGAATTCATCCCCGCTAAGACGACATGCCTCATCCGCTTCCCTAACTCTTGAAGTAATGGCTGATCCAATCGTGGTCAATACTTTATCGCCAAAGAAATGACCGTATTGATTGTTAATATCAGAGAGGTTGTCAATATCCAAGGCTAAAAGAGAGAATGGTTTCTTGGTCTTATCCGCTTTGAGGATTGCTTTATTTAGAGCTTCCTGAAAATAGCGATGGTTATTAAGGCCGGTTAGGCTATCAAGTAGGGCTTTGGTAAACAGCATTGCATTGTCAGAAGAAAGCAGATGGTTTCTATACAATAATACCAATAACGCAATTGTCGATACGCTTCCTAAGACGACCACTTCGCTTTTATGACCATTAATCGAGTAAGCGACCCATACTGTGGGAATAACCATCGTAGTGATAAACGGAATAAGTAATGTGCGCCAGGGGCTGTAGGAGAGCGCTCGCGTATTCGATAAGCCTTTGATCTTTGATTGAACCCGATTTATGGTACCAATAAGAACCCCTGTTACTTCGTCTACCGCTGATAATGCAATAAGTATAGCTGTTATCATCATAGCCCATGTAGTGAACGGATTTCGTTGATTACCGAATAAGTAG
>NZ_PFNG01000055.1:962-1823 GCF_002791875.1 Candidatus Aquicultor secundus
AGGGAAACAAATATAACCCAGTCTAGTAAAGGATACCCAATAGCATACATCCTTTGGGCAATAGTCATAGTTGGATTTAGGTACCACTCGGGAATAAGCAAGAATTTATAGCAAAGGAGAAAACCGGCTAAAGCGAGCATCGAGGCGTTTGCGAGGAACTGCTTCTTCTCATTATTAAAGGGGCGTCTTATCCGGCCTAGACTAAGCATTACACCGAGGACAATAGGAACATATGCGATTGAGAACAAATCTGCAATCGATGGGGATGGAACATGTGCTAGCCCATACCTAATTACGTATGAGATAAAAATGATCTCGCCTACCATCCAGAAAAACATGCCGGTGGCCATCAATTGCCATAATCTTCTATAGGAAACTGTTTTCTTAGATGCCCAAACGCAGGCCATGAAAGCGCAAATCACCGGTACAACATAAACACTACGTAGTGTTATATCTGTTGCGTGCACGCCGGGCTTCAACGCGAAGACTAGTATTCCAAAAAATGCAATATAAATTGATGATACTGAAATCACTAGCTTTTTAAGATGTTTCTTTTTTAAATTATCTAAAGATGCAACCATGCTTATTCCTAATCTCACCAACATTTACCAGCGATTATGTCAGCAAACTTAGTATTATATCGGCATTTAGTCATGTATCTTTAGTGACGGCTGCTATCTAGCCGGCTACTTTAAGGTGACCACAATCAAGGATGATCTATTGGTAAGCCAAGTTAAAGAATAGAGGAGAATAACTTAATCGAAAGTACTAGCAAGGTACAACTCAAGTGGCAAATATTGGCAAAGCAAACGCTTATGTGTTAAACTAAACCCCAATACATGACATAGAACCGTGTTTTAC
>NZ_PFNG01000152.1:0-8842 GCF_002791875.1 Candidatus Aquicultor secundus
TTCGATGGAAAGATTGCCAAAGTATGTGCTCATTATCGTAGATATAACAGTGCTATTAATAATGCTATTTATAGCATTTGTTATAGTGTTGAATGTGGGGGGAGAAATAGGACTACGATAGTGAATAAAAAGAATTGAGAATAGGGGCAATCGCCAGTATGGTGGATGCCCCTATTTTTATTCTCATTCTGTAGTGTTGATAATTTGTATGACCTGACCCCAAAAACTGTACAACCGGCGCCTGAAAAGATTTGCACTTCATCCTCGCTAAGCAATCAAACTGACAATATCTGTTAGAAGTTTGAATAAGCGCGAATCCGGGGTTGAATTTTTAGGGTGCACTATAACCCATTAGAAAAACCGCTTTGTAGAGCGGTTTTTCTGCTTTCCGGGTATTGTTGTGGGGTACAGTTATGGACTGGACAATCTATACCTAATAACCCAAGCGCATTATAGCTTTGACGTACTTTAGCGATAAGAGATATAATCCAACCAATCACAAAGCGCAAGAATGGAAGCTGGGCATAGCTATGAAGACAAGACTGACGCCATATTACATCGAACTCGTTTACGACGCGTGTCTCAAATCGTTTTGGAGAAAACGAGCCCTTTCAAAATTCCTGCGTCAGTGTGGTATATATGATTCGTTTTTTGCAACCTGGGAGGCAGGCGAATCCAAACGTGATTTTCTCGACCGCCTATTTAATGAACTCCCCAAGAATGATAAAGGTAGAAGCGGTCTTATGAAAATATCAGTATGCTTAATGGAGCAAAGGAGTTTCCCAGGCCTGCAGAACTGGGAGGACTCTGCTCTGAAGATCAAAGATGCGCATGATGCTGTCTCAAAGCTTCGGATACACCACGACCGTCAGGAGGAAGAGATCCAATCTGAAGAGGAGAAGAGATTAGCTCGGGAGAATTTTCGACAACGTCAAGAAGAGGTTGGCCGGTCACAACGGACAATACAGCAATTAAGTGACGGTTTGAATGAACCGGGAAAGGCACTTGGGACACAACAAGCTGGCTACGACTTTCAATCATGGTTTTTCAACCTCTTGGATTTTTCGGAAATCACCAACCGTAAGCCTTATGTTCACGAGGGGAGACAGATCGACGGGTCACTAACGTTGGTTGAAACAACATATCTTGTTGAACTCAAATTCACGGCGTCTCAAGCTGATGTGACAGACATAGATACGTTCTATAAGAAAGTCACCACCTAAAACAAAAAGAACTCAGAAAACCGCTCAGCAGAGATTCTATCATGGAGAACTTACAGATCGCCGAAGAAGCCAGAGTAACCGGTGCTGAGAATCTTTATTATAGAGAAGAGATTGCTTTGAATGAGACAAAGAAGGCGCTGGATGGTCTTCTTGATCGTCTTTAGACAAGATACTCTCATAACTTGACATGATTCCGCTGCGTCAACGAATTCAAGCTTTATGTTTTTTGCCTGATTGAGATAAGGGTATAAAACAAAATTGTTGACAAACGCAACTGAGTTGCATTAATATTCGTCTATGAACAAGAGCTGTTTTGATGAGCTAATTGAAGAATTGAGGGGTAAAGGCTTTCGTATTACAACGCTGCGAAAAGCCATTATCGAGGAGCTCGACGTGGCAAGGAAACCGCTTTCAGCCGCCGAGATTGCCGAGCTTCTAAAGCGCCGCAACCTAGAGCCGCATAAGACTTCAGTCTACCGTGAGCTCGGTTTTATGCTTGAGCAGGGTATTATCAACAAGCTGCCGTTTGGCGAGAAACAGGACCGGTTTGAGATAGCGGCGATGGATCACCACCACCATGCTGTTTGTCAAAGCTGCGGCGAAGTTGAAGATATCGATTGCACGGACGATATCCGCAGAATCGAAGAAATGCTTGGCGCACAAGATTTTAAAGTGAATTATCACCTAATCGAGTTTTTTGGTCTTTGCAAGAACTGCAGATAAGGGTAGATGGGATGGGAAGGTCGAAGAAATGAACCGGCGCTTTGTTATTGGGGTGATCGTCTTAATCGCCGCAGTTATCGGCCTCAGTTATGCCTTTGTAAACAAGCAAGGTGCAGGGCAAAAGAACATCGGGGTAGTGGCAAGTTTCTATCCTCTTGCCGAGTTTGTTCGCCAGGTTGGCGGTGGTAAGGTGACGGTTACTAATATAACCCCGGTTGGAGCCGAGCCCCATGACTTTGAGCCTTCACCCCAGGATATAGTAACGATGAAACAAGCTAAGGTGTTTATCTACACAGGTGTCGGGTTTGAGCCCTGGGCTGGCAAGGTTGTGCCGGATCTTACAGGAGTAACGGTTATTAATGCGAGCAAGGGAATCCCGCTCTTGTCAGCTACTCCGGAAGAAGGGCGGATAAATCCGCATAAGGCCGATCCGCATTTTTATCTTGATCCGGTCTTAGATCAAAAAGTCATCAAAACCATAGCCAACAAATTAGCCGAAATCGATCCGGCAAACAAAGCGTTTTACGACAAGAACGCAGCAGCATATATCGATAAGCTTGAAAAACTAGATAGCAAATATAGGGCCGGTCTCATTAGCTGCAATAGCCGGGATGTAGTCACTTCACATGCGGCTTTTGCCTACCTTGCAAAGCGTTACAATCTCACACAGATTGCAATTGCCGGGCTTTCTGAAGAAGAGCCTTCCCCGGCGCGTCTTGCCGAGATTACCCGGTTTGTAAAGGAGCACCACATTAAGTACATCTTCTTTGAAAAGCTGGTGAGTCCTCGTCTCTCAAAAACTATCGCCGGCGAAGTTGGGGCAAAAACACTCGTACTGAATCCAATTGAAGGGTTAACACCCGATGATCAGAAAGCGGGTAAGAACTTTATTAGCCTGATGCAGGAGAATCTTAAGAATTTGCGGATTGCGCTTGAATGCAAATAGGAAGTATGAAAATGGCAGAACCGGTTATTGAACTTGACGACATATCATTTAAATATAACGGTGAACCCGCCTTAAGCGGTATCAGCTTTACCGTTGAAGCGGGTGAATACGATGGCATTATCGGCCCCAACGGTAGCGGCAAGACGACGCTTCTCAGGATTATCCTCGGGCTCTTAACGCCAAGCTCGGGACGAGTGAGGCTCTTCGGCAAGAATATCCGTGAGTTTCAGGATTGGCCAAGAATCGGTTATCTACCACAGAGGGCAACGCAAGCCGACGTTAGATTTCCCGTTACCGTCAGTGAGGTAGTAGGCCAGGGCCGCATTGCCAAGGCGGGGCTGTTCCGAAGATTTACAGCATCCGATGCGGCGGCCATCCAGAGGGCCATGGAGCTTGCTGATATTCTTCCTTTGAAAGATCGCGTCATCGCTGATCTATCGGGGGGCGAGCGCCAGCGCGTCTTCATTGCAAGGGCCCTTGCAAGCGAGCCCGACGTACTTCTTCTTGATGAGCCCGTCACGGGGGTTGACGTGGCCTCGCAGGGTAAGTTTTATCGGTTCTTAAAGAAGCTTAATACAGAGCACGGTTTGACGATTCTTTTTGTCTCTCACGACATCGAAGTTTTAGCGCACGAAGCAACGAGGCTTATCTGTATCAATAGACGCCTTGTTTGTGCTGGACCGGCAAGCCTTGTCTTCGGAGAAAACCGGAACCTGCTTAAAGAGCTCTATGGTGAAAACGTTGGAGCAGATTTTAGAATCAGGGGAGGATAACATGCTTGCGATTTTTCAATATGATTTTATGATAAGGGCTTTTGTCGTTGGCATCACTGTCGGCGTTATCGCTCCCGTTATTGGTCTGTTTTTGATTGTGAAGCGTTACTCGCTCTTTGCCGATACGCTCTCACATGTCTCGTTACTCGGTGTCGCCATTGGACTTATCGCTAATACGCAGCCGGTTATTACGGCGGTTGTTTTTGCGGTGCTAGGTGCCATCGGCATCGATAAGGTCCAGGAGAGAACCAAGATTTTCGGCGAATCGGTCTTGGCCTTGTTCTTATCGGGCAGCCTTGCCGTTGCGACGGTGCTTATAAGCATTTCGGGGGGATTTAACGTCAATCTCTTAAACTTCCTGTTTGGGAGTATTACGACGGTTGAGCCAACGGACCTTTACTTTATCACGGCGCTCGGGGCAACGGTACTCATCACAGTATTTCTTTTGTATAAAGAACTCTTCTTTATCTCATACGACGAAGAGGCAGCGCGGATAAGCGGGCTTCCCGTCGGTGTGCTCGGGACTATCTTAATTGTCCTGGCTGCCGTTACTGTCTCTCTTTCGATCCGCATTGTAGGTGTTCTTCTTATCGGCGCGCTCATGGTGATTCCCGGGATCACGGCGATGCAGTTTAAGCAAAGCTTCAGGACAACGATGATCTACGCGATTGGCCTATCGGTACTCTCGGTAATCTTAGGCCTTTTTCTCTCGTTTTATGTTGGGATTGCAAGCGGGGGAAGCATAGTGGTTATCGCGCTGATCCTCTTTTTGCTCGCTATCATAGCAAGATGATGTATCATTGTTTTATTGCCTTTACTAAGGAGCCTGCAATTGAGAAGGTCGGGTATTAGCTTAAAGCTAGCTATCATCTATCTCATTATTGCCATCCCGTTAATTGCATTAATGATCACAATCTATTCGAGCTGGTATCAAGCAAGGACGGAAAGAACCTCACTGCAGTTGGCTGAAATAGCCAGATCGACCGATACTTCGTTTACGCTCTTTATTGACGGAATGATCAAGTCAATGAGGCTTGTAGGCTTAAATATAGTTAATAATAAATTATCTGCGCAAGAAACCTCATCAGCCCTTAGTGAGCTTCTTGCTATTTATCCGATAGATAATGCTGTTTTTGCTGACCCATCCGGCACAATAGTCGCTGCAACTGATAGCCATTTAGTCGGCCAGAGTCTAGCTAAACACCCCGCTTTCTCGGCGATTATTGCAGGCAACGAATCTAAGGGGATAGAGCCTGTTGAACGGGTTGTTAGCCCGGTTGGTTTTCATATTGCCAAAGCTATTAGGGATAGCAGCGGCACTATACAAGGAATTGTTAGCTGCTATGTTGACATTACGAGATTGGGCAGTGCGCTACCGATTAGAACCACCGCAGGAGCAACAAATATAGTTGACTCAAACGGCACTCTTGTTTTTCAAAGCGAGTTTCAAAAGCTTGTCCTGACGGATCCGTTCTGGGGCAAATATGGTTTTGTAAAGACCGCTCTTTCAGGAAAAAACGCGGTAAGTACCGATTTTGTGTTCCCGGCAACCGGCAGGGTTAGGATAATAGCAGAAGTACCGATAAGCGAATTTGGCTGGGCTGCCGGCTCTTCCGTTGACGCTGCTCAAGTCTTAGACCCTATCAGGCGAGATATTATTAATTCCGCTCTGGTTGCCACTGCCATATTGATTATTGCCCTTATTGTAAGCATCCTTATTGTGCGAAGGGTCATTAGCTCTCTTTCTTATCTTGCAGAGAGGGCTCGTGCCGTAGGCGAAGGTCATTTTGATGAGCCGGTCTTAATTGCAACGGGCGATGAGATCGAAGATGTCGCTCACTCACTTGATGAAGCAAGGCTTAATCTTAAGCAGGCGGTAGAGAATCTTAGCGAATCAAATAAGAGAATCCAGTTGCTTCTTCAATCAACTGACGAAGGTATCTATGGGGTCGACACGAAGGAACACTGCACCTTTATTAACAAGGCTGCATCTGAAATGCTTGGCTATAAGCCTGAAGAAATACTGGGCGAAAATGTGCACGAATTGATTCACAATAAACATAGCGATGGTTCACCTTATCCCGAAGCGGAGTGCCCCATCTACCGAGCTTACCAGACCGGGCAAGGCGTAAGAATTGACACCGAGGTGTTTTGGCGAAATGACGGGACCTCATTCCCGGTCGAGTACTCATCGTACCCAATTATTGAAGAAGGGGTTATTGAGGGAGCAGTTGTAACCTTTACCGATATTACAGAGCGCAAACAAGCACAGGAGTTAAGTGATGCCTTAAATAGTATAAATGCCGCTATAACTTCTACCCTTGATTTTAATGAAATAATGCAAATAGTTGTCATAGAGGCTTCTAAGGCTATCGGCTGTGAGACGGCTGGGATAACCCTCTATGAGGATGGCAACTGGGTAGCAAGGTATATCTATGGATTTCCAGAAGAAAAACTTGGAAGCAGGTATACGAACGAAGAGGTCCCGCATGCGGTGCTAGCCGCCAGAACCCGAAAACCAGTTATTGTAAACGATGCTTTCAATGATTCTAGGGTCAACCGTGAAGTTCAAAAGAGCCTCGGTATCCGTTCGGTTATGGTTATACCCCTAATGGCAAGGAAAGAGGGCATCGGGGCGCTCTTTTTTAACTACCGCACGTCTATTCATACTTTTACCGATGCTCAGGTTGATTTTGCCAACAAGCTTGGTCCATCGATATCGCTTTCGCTGGAAAACGCCCGTCTTTATAGAGCGGAGCAAAATATAGCCAACACCCTTCAAGAGGCACTGCTTTCAATACCTCAAAGGGTAGGGGGTATAGAATTCGGACACCTCTATCGTTCTGCGACCGAGGCTGCCATAGTAGGGGGCGATTTTTACGATCTCTTTGAACTCGAGCAGGGAAGAGTCGGGACAGTAATAGGAGATGTCTCCGGAAAAGGAATAGGGGCTGCAAGCTTAACGGCTCTTGTTCGGAATACGCTAAGAGCCTATGCTCTTGAAGGGCATTCCCCGGCGTTGGTTATGGCAAAAACTAACGATGCGGTGGCGGGCGCATCTTCTCCAAAATCACCATTTATAACGGTATTTTTTGGGATACTAGATGTAGAAACCGGACACCTTACTTACTGTAGTGCAGGCCATCCCCCGGCATTAATTAAAAGGAGAACCGGTAAAGCAGAACTTCTTGTTACGAACTCCCCCTTCATAGGAGCATTTGTCGGCCTTAGCTATATTGATGACGAGATAACTCTGGATAAAGGCGACAGCTTAATCCTGTATACGGACGGTGTAATTGAAGCAAGGTGTGACGGTGAGTTCTTTGGTGAGGAAAGGCTGGTAAGATTCATTGAAGAATTAGGGCCGGTGTCGGCCAGAGATCTTCCGCAAGCAGTTTTCAATGAGATTATGGGTTGCACCCACGGAAAGCTGTCAGATGATCTGGCGATACTCTCTGTCGGCCTTGAGGCAAGTAAACGGTAAGGTTTTTATGGGATTATCTTTATGCGCGATCGCTTATTGAAACGGAAAGGCCTTTGACCAAGACAAATCTCCCCACCGGCACAATCTCGCAGGGAAACGAATCTATAAATGCGTGCACTTTGCATAACCCGCCGGAAAGATAAATCTTATCGGGCCGCTTGCAGAAACTATACGTATTCTGCGCAATCCCACGGATAAGGGCCGATACGGCGGTTTCCGGCAGTAGTCCTTCGGCGATTAGGTCGAAGACGGCCCCGGTGCCGAGTATCCCGCAGGTAATTCCAATATCCATGTCGCTTGCCTGTAGCTCGTTGAGATTGACGGAAAGATGTTTTAAGAGCAGTTCAATCGTGAAGCCTGCCATAGCGCCGCAAATCGTGTTCCAATCGCCGTCATAAAACCTGCCGCCCCGAATGCGAACGTACTTAATATCACGGCTCCCGACGTCGAGGACAACAAAATCATCCTCATCAATAATGCTCTGGGCGCCGCGGGAGAGCGCAACAAGCTCGTTGATCGTGCGACGGGCATACAAACCCGCGTTATGTCCGGTTCCGACATCGACCGTAACCCCGCTTTTCGCCAGCTCTGATGACGGTACGATTTCGATTTTGTCGCCCCGTTTAATTTTCGAATATGAGGTTCCGAAGTCACCAAGTGTTAGCTCCATGGCTTTATTCCGGCGGATAGTTCCAGAAACGCCTCTAGTTTTGCCCGGGTTGAAGCCGACAACTTCTCATCCATATCGACATAAAGCCCGTTGTGTTTGGTGGCAAGGTATCGGGCAAGACTGCTTTTTTGGCAGAAGCTTTGTGTAAAGAATACGGTGGGCAAGGTGTCGGGAATCCGCATCTCGTAGTCGAGGCTCCAAGGTACGCGTGCCTCAACAGAGCGGGTCCAGCCGAGCACCTTGGTCTCTCGCGGAAACAGCTTAAGTAAACTAAAATCATTTGGCGGAACACCCCAGAACCCGACCCTAAACTGCTTATCCGAGAGTACGGTATATTCCCTTGCGGGTTGATGCCCTTTTACGGCCAGACCTTTGGCGATATAGCTATCCATAATCATTGCAAGCTTATCCGCCAGCGGCAGGTCGCTATCCGATAAAGGGGCCGGGTTTGGCGTCGAGGCTTTATCTTGTTGTTTGCTCCGGATAACCGTGAGGCCAAGCTCACGCTCAAGCAGCGTGCATACAAGTCTCGCGCCGTCGCACTTAGCTTCTCCGACTTCGGCGATTATGCAATCGATTGTGTCGCGGTGATGCATTGTGTTGCTTACTACTGTTCTTAGTATTGCGCAATAAATCTTTGGGATATATCGCTCGGCGAGCGACAACGGCGCATCCGAGCCGATGTCGAGATCGATGAAATCCCTGCCTGCATACCGAGCTAAAAGTTCGTAGTCGGGCGTGCCGATAATGGCGATCTTCTTCATGGTGCTTATGCGACCTCTGATATCTCTGACATCTCCGATATCGGGGATAGCTTAAGCGCTTTTGTGGCGTAAATCAGAGGAATCGAGACTACGGTAACCGCCATCTTCACTATGTATTGTCCTTTCATGAGGGCGAAGAGCGGCAGTCCGCCGCCGGCAAATGCCAATGTAATAAAGATGACCGTATCGATACCAAGACCAAATGTATTTGAGACAAGAACGCGGGCCCATTTGTTTTTTGCACCGAACCTCTGGCGCC
>NZ_PFNG01000152.1:8855-14331 GCF_002791875.1 Candidatus Aquicultor secundus
CCAAGGTAGTTGTGTAAGCGTTCTGGTTCGGCCAGAACACGGCTGCCGGCAGTTTTATTGTCAGCTGAATGTATGCGGCGAGTAAAAGGTTGGCTGCAAAGGCGGTCCAAATGATCTTACGTGCCTGTGCTTTGCCGAACGCTTCGTTAATTAAGTCGATTAGGGTAAAGGTGAGCGCGTAGATGAACACGGCTGCCGGCACTGTAATCCCGCCGACATCAACAATCTTAACGGCGGTGATGTTTGCGATAAGTTCGCAGGCAATGTAGATTCCAATCAGGAAATAAAGCATGTACTCCTCCTTGTTTTCTTTTCGGCAGGTGACTGCGACTGCCGGTGACATGTTGTCTGGGTGTCACACCCTATCTATATGTTATGCATATTCTAGCATAAAGTTCGTTTAACGCCTAAACCCCTACCATACTTACTATACTTATGACAGTAAACTCCAAAACTTTCTCTTTAAGTTATTTCTCAGGTTCATTTACTATAACCATCTTGGAAGAACAAATATAACTGGGGATTCTGAAAGAGCGGTATGCGCGGGGCGAAATAGACAATGCCGAGTACGAGGAGCGAAAACGTACTCTCATAGGTTAGCGCTCTCGGAATACGTATATTTAGGTTTTATGGCTTGTTTGTCTACGAGCTAACCGCCATATCGTCTCTATGGCGATGATTGCAAAGCCGGTTACTGCCGTTGCCTGGTAAAGAACCGGCATTACTGGAAGCTCGAGTGCTAAGAACCAACGGATAGCGGGAGCGGCAAGCGTGATCGTCAGTGTCCCGGCCATTGCTGCAATGAGGCTTGCCCGCCAGAACGTGAAAGGCCGCACTATAATCGTAAGTATCCAGATACCTACCGCTATAAGTACTAGCGTTGTGATCGTTCTGGCTTGAACAACGGTTACACCGGGGTGGGCACGTGCGAGGATATACGAGACAAGGCTGGCTAAAGCCGCTAAGAACCCGATCGGGATAGCAAAGCGCAGTACCCGTTTGATAAACCCCGGTCGATAGCGCTTTTTATTCGGTGCGAATGAGAGGAAGAACGCCGGTGTGCCGATTGTTAATGCATCGATCAACGTTAACTGCCGGGGAAGAAAAGGAAACGGCCAATTGACTAAGGCAATGGTTATGGTGATAAGCGTGGCCCAGGCGGTTTTAGTAATAAAGAGATTCGCGACGCGTTCGATATTTGCAATAACACGCCGTCCCTCAGCAACTACGCCGGGTAATGTGGCAAACTCTCCGTTAAGCAGAACGATTTCGGCGACTGATTTTGTGGCCGGTGCGCCTGATCCCATAGCGATTCCAAGGTCTGCATCCTTGAGGGCAAGAACGTCATTGACCCCGTCGCCCGTCATGGCGACCACGTGGCCTTTTGCTTGAAGCGCCTTTATCATCATTTGTTTTTGGTGCGGGGTCACGCGCCCGAAAACCGTCCCTTCGTCCATTATTTTGGCTAAGTCGTTCTGGTTTTCGGGAAGGTGGCGCCCGTCAACCGGGTTGCCGATATTTTTCAAACCGGCCCGCTCGGATACCGTAGCGACGGTATTCGGGTTGTCTCCCGAGATTATTTTAATTGCCACGCCTTGATCGCCGAAATACCGGAGGGTGGTCGCAGCATCCGGGCGCACCTTTTCTTCAAGGATAACGAGAGCAACCGGCTTAAGATCGCCGGGGAGATTTTCTTCCGTAAGGCCGGTATCGCTTCTTGAGAGCAGGAGGACGCGTGACCCGGATTCGGCGAGATAGGTAACGCGCTTCAGTACCGGATTGTCGGGGGTTGCTTTATCAAGAAGCACTTCGGGCGCGCCGAGCACCCACGTTCCGTGCCCACTGAAGCCCGCAGCACTCCATTTTCGGGCGGGTGAGAACGGTATGGAGTTTGTAACGCGCCATCCTTGAGGAGCCGGTACTGCGGCTGCAATCGCGCCAAGTGTCGGGTTTCGATAGGCCGGTTCGGCCGCAAGGGCTCCGAGGGCCCGGGCCGGGTCGTCTTCTTTTTCTGAATCCAATGCCTCGATTCGGTTAAATGAAAGAATACCCTCGGTAATCGTCCCCGTTTTATCAAGGCAGAGAATATCAACTCGCGCCAATACCTCGACGGCAGGAAGCTGCTGTACAAGTACGTTTCGCCGGCCAAGGGATATAACACTCACTGCAAACGCGGCGCTCGTTAGCAGGACTAACCCTTGGGGGATCATTCCGATGATACCGGCTGCCGACCCTGTAACTGCGTCCCGCAACAATATGTGGGATCTGAGCTGGCTTGTGAGTAAAAGCAGAGCGGTAGGGATGATAATCCATGTTATAGAACGAAGGATGGTATTGATACTATCCTGAAGCTCTGAGCGCACGGGGCTAAAGTGGCGGGCCTCAGCCGCGAGCTTTCGCGCGTAAGCGTTGGCACCGACCTTAGTCGCACGAATTGCGCCCGATCCCGCAACAACAAAACTTCCTGAGAGTACAGTGTCGCCGGGGCTCTTAGTAACCGGTACCGACTCACCGGTAAGAAGCGATTCGTCTACTTCAAGGCCCTGGGAGGTAAGAACCACCCCGTCCACTACTATCTGGTCGCCTGGGGACAGCTCTAGCACATCATCGAGCACCACGGCGCTTACTGTGATTTCATAGCGCTCACCGCCACGAATAACCCGTGCTTTTGGTGCGCTGAGCAAGGTTAACCGGTCGAGCGTCCGTTTCGCCCGAACCTCTTGCACTATACCGATGAGAGTGTTGCCGATAAGGACCAGGCCGAATAAGGCATCTCTAATCGAGCCAAAGAGCAGTATGATTACGAGCAAGGTGCCAAGGATAGCGTTAAAGAGAGTAAAGATGTTAGAGCTAATAATCTCGGCGTAAGTGCGGCTTGTTGTCTCTTTTACTTTGTTGGTCTCTCCGCGCTCGACCCGGTCCTTAACTTCAGCATCTGTGAGACCATCAAGGTTATAGTTGTTTTTATATTCCATAATTATTTGTACCTTATCGCCTGCTACACAAATCACGGTTACGGTTATGCTTAGGTGGCGTGGTGCAACACGGCGCAAAGGTTATTATGCGTCTTTAGATCGGGTGCAACATTTTATCGATTTTTACCCTTGCCGCGACCAGCGGATCGATGAACGCGCTCTCCATATCGTTTTCGAGGTCTCGTTTGTTCGATAGATAGGTGACGCGGTCCTGCATTCTTTTCCGCAAAAAGTCGATATACGCAATTTCATTGGTCGGCTCAAATTTCTCATCGTAGTCGGCGCCGAATAGCTCTGCGCCGTTTTTCGGGATGAGAAGACCGGGGAACGTCTCCCATTCTTTCCACTCGAGCGTCCCCCTTACGATATTTGTGACGATGGTAAGGGAGAGCTGTAGCGTAATATTTATCTCTTTATCCGGCAGTCCGAAGGCGTGGGTGTTCATAACGTAGCACTCGGTGCCGAGCTTGAAGAGCTTGCTGAACTGCTGGCAGTCGACCATGAGCGGGTGGACTCTGAACGGGTTGGCGAACGGCTCGATAACGAGTTTTGCCAGCTCTTCTACCGGGACGTTTTCAACGCCTTTGGCCCTCATCGTACTTAGCGAAGCTCCCATGGCAACGGCTAGACCGATATCGGAGATTTTACTAACAGGTGGGAGCGACGGGTCTTTTTGCAGCCAGATTACACTGCCGGGGCGGGCGCAGGAATCGGCGTGGTTGAACATATCGCGCGATTTGATGCAACGGCCGTTATCGTTTCTAATATCTTCTGCCATAAGAAGCCGCGAGCCGTCCGGTTGCTGTGTTACGGCAACGTTCTGCGCCGAATAAAAATATTTGATGCTGGGATCGTTAAATTCTACCGCATCGGTTTTGTCGAAAAGGCTCGGCTCAAGAGCTACCGTGTTGTCGGCATCCAGGTCGATGAGGAACGCATCGTCATGGATGACGGTTACCTTTTCGTTTTCGTCTAATGTGCCGGCATGGTTGCAGCTGTTGGTGAGCGATGATTTCCCAGAACCCGAGAGTCCGAAGACGGCAACCGGGGATTTTTCATTAATGGTCTTGATGCCGCCATGGCAAGCGACCATGTTTTGCCTGGTTCCAATGGTCCATGCAAGGGTGAGCGTGCCCTTCTTTCTCTCGCCGAAATAGCGAAGTCCGAGCAATGCCGCACAGTTCTCGTCTTCGTCGATGATGACAAGGCCGTCGGGGAACCTGGAGTCGCGCCACTCGGGATCGGCAAGCACAAGGATATCCGGCTCGTCAATCTGTCTGGAATCGTTGTACATATCCATCCAGGGTTTCATCCATGGCGCAAAGTTAATCCCCCAGTCGAACATGTTCTTTGCATCGGTCGCAGGGCTAATAAGGTTGGCTTTAATCGCAAAATCGGGATGAAGGCCGACGATGGCCTCGAGCCATAGTCCCTCGCGTTTGTTGAGCTGGTAGACGGCCTCACTTAGTATCCGCAGATACTCGCCCTTCTCTGCCCCCATCTGCCGTACAAGTCGCCTGGCCCGTGCCGTGCGCCCGACGATTCCCCCGTCGTTAGAAACGAGGATTTTTGCATCCGCCGGAAGGTCGAACTGCTCCGGTTTATAGAAAGGTTGGGATGTTGCCATGACTTCGGATTGTTTCAATGCCAGCTCGTAAAGTTCTGGGATGGTCGTCTTTCTCACAGAATTAGCGTAAAACGCACTTTCGAGCATTGCCCTCCATGCAGAGCGCGGGGGTCTTTGAATACTGGCCATTGAACTTCCTCCTAGGCATTTCCTTTTATATACTAGGATACTCCCTAACTAGGTGTTTTAGCAATGTTTGTGCGCTTGTGCCAGCTTCAGAAAAGGTTATTTGTTATGATGATCCATGAGAGCCCGTAAGCTATTTTGGGTATCTAATAAACATGATGGATGTGATGGATGCCTTAAGAACTATCTCGTATTCGCTTGAAAACGAAAGCGATCTCGACCCTTTAATTGAGCAAGCCGGCGATACCCAGGCCGTCTTGATCGGTACCGCGACCCATGGCACCAGCGAGTTTTACAAGTGGAGGGCCATGATAACCCGGCGGTTAATCGAAGAGAAAGGGTTTTGCTTTGTCGCAGTCGAAAGCGATTGGCCAGCATGCTATCAGGTGAACCGCTACGTGAAAGGCGCCGCTGAACCGGATCAAAGCGGGCGGGATGTTTTGCGGGCGTTTAACCGCTGGCCTACGTGGTTATGGGCGAATTCAGAGGTAGAAGAATTCATAAAGTGGTTAAAAGAACACAACGCGAATCAATCAGGCGAGCGGCAGGTCGGCTTTTACGGACTTGATGTCTACAGCCTTTGGGAATCGCTTCGAGCCGCAGTAAAGTACCTGGAAGACACCATTCCGGATGCGGCAAACGCTGTGAAGCAGATCTATCGAAAGTTCGAGCCCTCCCGCCGCAACATCGAAGGTCATGCCTGGGGCGTGGGTCTGGTGCCCGAGCCGCAAGAGGATGAAGTGGTTAG
>NZ_PFNG01000183.1:0-8801 GCF_002791875.1 Candidatus Aquicultor secundus
GATGGACACCCTTGCCCTTGGCTAATGGTTCCCACTGCCAAGCCCATAGCGGACTTTCACCGCCAAGCTATCGCCCATGCCGGGCGCACACGAAAAAAGTAGGGCGAAACTTGAACTTCGCCCTACTGATTTAATTAAGTTTTTCTGACCCCCGGGCCCCGGACCCCGGACCCTTTCTTCTCCTTAGGCTTTGACTTTCGTCATCAGGTACTCGTGGATCGAGTTTGCGGCCTTGCGGCCTGCGCCTGCAGCCAGGATAACGGTTGCCGAGCCGGTTACGATGTCGCCGCCGGCGAATACGCCGGGCTTGCTGGTCGCGCCGCTCTCGTCGGCAACGATGTAGCCGCGCCTGTTAATCTCGAGATCCGGCGTCGAATTCGGGATAATCGGGTTCGAGCCGGTACCGATCGACATAACCACCGTGTCTACCTCGATGACATACTCGGAGCCCTCGATTGTAACCGGGCGGCGCCTACCGGACTCATCCGGCTCGCCGAGTTCCATCTTGACGCACTTGATGCCGCGCACCCAGCCATCCTCGCCGACGATCTCGACGGGGTTGGTGAGAAGCCTGAAGTCGATGCCTTCCTCGATCGCGTGGTGCACTTCCTCTTTACGGGCGGGAAGCTCTTCCATCGAACGGCGATAGACAAGGTAGACCGCCTCGGCACCAAGCCGAAGCGCGGTTCTGGCCGAATCCATCGCGACGTTTCCGCCACCGACGACCGCCACGTGCCCGCCCTTTTTAATCGGCGTATCATACTCCGGGAAGAGGTATGCTTTCATAAGGTTTGTCCTGGTCAAAAACTCATTGGCTGAGTAAACACCGTTGAGGTTCTCGCCCGGGATGTTCAAGAACATCGGTAGACCTGCCCCGGAGCCGATGAAGACGGCGTCAAAATCGCCGAGAAGCTCGTCAATGGTGTAGAGCTTGCCGACAACCGAGTCGACCTTGATATTGACGCCAAGCGCCTTGATACCGTCGACTTCCGATTGGACGATCGCTTTTGGAAGCCTGAACTCGGGGATACCGTACACGAGAACACCGCCGGCTTTGTGAAGCGCCTCAAACATGGTAACCTCGTGGCCGAGTTTAGCCAAATCGGCTGCAACAACAAGTCCTGCCGGGCCGGTACCGACGACCGCGACTTTAAAGCCGCTCGGTTTTGGCTTCTTGACCTGGCCGTTGCTACTGCCTCCGCCGTTCACGCGCTCGTAGTCGGCTACAAAACGCTCCATACGGCCGATTGCAACCGGCTCGTTTTTCTTGCCGAGCGCGCACTTCGACTCGCACTGGCTCTCCTGCGGGCATACGCGACCGCAAACGGCCGGAACGGGGTTTTTCTCTTTGATCTTCTTGGCCGCGCCAATAAAATCGCCTTCTTTAATTAAAGCGATAAACTCGGGGATCGGTACCTCGACCGGACATCCCGAAACACAATCCCTTTTCTTACAAGCCAAGCAACGATTCGCCTCGCGGAGGGCATCTTCGGCGGTAAAGCCAATGGTTACCTCCTCGAAGTTTCTCCCACGCGCCTTAGCGTCTTGCTCCGGCATTGCGGTGCGGGTTTTTCTAATCTCTTTTATTTCCTCTTTTGTAAATTCAGGTATCTTAATCTCTGCCATCTGCCCTCCTCCTTACTTTGCGCTCGGGACGCAACTGCATGAATATTTTTCCATCGCAACTTTCTCTTCAGTGAGATAGGTGCGCTGACGTGTCATCAAAAGATCCCAGTCGACGAGGTGGCCGTCGAAATCCGGGCCGTCGGTGCAACCGAACATGGTCTTGCCGCCAACAGAAACACGGCAGGCGCCGCACATGCCGGTGCCGTCGACCATAATCGGATTCAAGCTGACAAATGTTTTAATTCCGTAAGGCTTGGTTGCAAGGGATACGAACTTCATCATGATAGCCGGACCGATAGCCATAACCCAATCGACTCCATTTGCCTCGATCTCTTGCTTGAGCACATCGGTAACAAGACCTTTAAAGCCCTTGCTACCATCATCTGTGGAAACAAGAACCTGATCGCTGAACTCAGCAAGCTCTTTCTCATAGACGAGAAGATCGGCCGAGCGTGCGCCGATAATCGAGGTAACAGTGTTGCCGGCTTCTTTTAGCGCCTTGCCGATTGGATACATCGGTGCAGCTCCAAAACCACCGCCAAGAAGAGCTACTCTGCCGTAATTCTTAATCGGGGTCGCGTGACCCATCGGGCCAGCGATATCTGCGATATCATCGCCGACATTCATGGCGCCGAGTTTCGAAGATGTTACGCCGATCGTCTGAACGACGAGACCTAGGCTTCCATCTTCCGGGCTTATGCGAGCCAGTGAAAGCGGTATGCGTTCTCCTACCTCATCCGCGCGAACAACAACAAACTGTCCTGCTTTAGCCTTCTTTGCTATCTCCGGTGCCTCGACCTTTAAAGCTATCAAGTCGGACCGCAGGACTTCTTTTCCTAAAACTTTAGCCAATTTGCACTCCTCTCCCCCAACATTATTAAATTATTGGTAATTCATTTGTAATTTTTGCCACAAAAGCATCTTATATCTTAACCTCGTGACCTGGTGTTGTCAAGGCTTCATCGATGTGTAACGCCCTGTTAACACAGCTCAAAAGGGCATAGGAAATCTTACCATATCGCTTTGCGGGTTTTCACCCCTACAGAAGTCGCTAAATATGCGACATGCGGACATGATGGTATTAGGCAATAAAGGGGTTGGGTTTGCCGCCGGATAAAAATGTGGGCTCTATGGCCCGCCTGGGCTATCTATATACACTGAGGAGGGCCGAGACAAGCTCGGCCCCTACGTTATTACATTATAATACTGGTTAAACGCCAATTTTTTATCCTATGTGGAGGACTGCACGAGCAGATCGGCTTCCTCCGCGCTTGCAACCTCCCACTTGCCGCAGCGACCGCCCCAGCAGGCCAGCGTCTTGGCCGAGACCATGATGCGCACGATCTCGCAGTGGTTCTCACAGCCCTTGCAGTGGAAGCTTCTCGTCTGGTAATCGACGTCGGCCGACTCGAAGCCGTTGAACTTGGTGTTGCCGTCGCGCACCGTGCCGCGCGCCAAAAGCGCCCCGCCGATTGCGCCCATCACGTGGTGGTGCTCAGGGATTGTGATCTGCATCTGAAGCGCCTCTTCAAACGCCCGCTTCATACCGGCGTTCGCCGCGACCCCGCCCTGGAAGACGATAGGTGCGATCAGTTCCTTGCCTTTTGCGAGGTTGTTCAAGTAATTGCGCACGAGCGCCTGGCAGAGGCCGTAGATGATATCCTCCATCCGGTATCCCATCTGCTGCTTGTGGATCATGTCGGACTCGGCGAAGACCGAGCATCGCCCGGCGATCTGGCACGAAACGGTCGATTTTAACGCATAGCCGCCAAATTCCTCGATCGGGATACCGAGGCGTTGCGCCTGGTGGTCGAGAAACGAGCCGGTCCCGGCGGCGCACACAGTGTTCATCGCGAAGTCGATGACGATGCCGTCGCGAAGCAGGATGATCTTAGAGTCCTGTCCGCCGATCTCAAGAACGGTTCTCACCTGCGGCACCACGTGGGACGCCGCAACGGCGTGCGCCGTGATCTCGTTCTTGATGATATCCGCGCCGACGATAACGCCGCTTAAGTATCGCGCGCTGCCGGTTGTCCCAACACCCGCGATCTCTACATTCTCAGGAAGTTTCTCTCTCAACTCTTTAAGCCCCTGCTGGACGGCCACAATCGGCTGCCCCTGCGTCCTTATGTAAACAAGGCTTACGACATCTCCGCGCTCATCTATAACAACAAGGTTGGTGCTGACCGAGCCAACATCAACGCCCAAAAAACCCTTCATGCTTACGTCCTCCCTACTAATTCCCTGGTTCTGTGCTTTTTTCGGCTCGCCAGAAGATCGATGAAGGCCTCCAGGCGGGTCAATATGCCGGCGCGTCCCGTCTGCTCGTCGATGACGAACGAGATAACCGGGATATCCAGATCGCGGCTTACCATCGGCAGGATCGATTTTGCGATGGTGTCCGGCATGCAGGTAAACGGGAAGAGATGGATCACCCCGTCAAGGCCTTCCTTGGCATACACGCAGGTATGCCCCACGCTCGGCAGCCCCTCGCCGCCGACAAAGTGGTTTAGATACGGCTTGGCGGCCGCGGCGATCTCATCGTCGCTTATCCCCATGATCTGGTTTTTCGTCGACGGGCTTATCCAGTCGGTCAGGAACACCGAGCGCTCTAATGATACCCCCATGTTGCCCAGGTATTCCTCGATATCGAAGTTTACGAACGGCTCGAGCAGGATGTAGAACTCGCCGATGATGCCGACTTTGAGCACATCGCGGTCCATATCTTTTTCAACCGCTTTGAGTACGGCAAACGCCTCCGCCTTAGCCTGAGCGATCTCCTCTTCGGTCATCGCCGGGCTCATAATATCCAACGCTTTTTTATATGCTTTGGTGGTACCGCCGCGGTTAACCTCATAGGCGCGGTATTTTAACGCATGTTTTTCAAGCTCGTCTAATATCCTGGCTTTACTAAAGCTCACTTTAATGAGCTGCCAGATCTGATAAATCGATTTTCCGGGCGCCAGGATTTTTAGCGTATTGATAAAGCCCATCCAGCCCGCCGCCGGCGGCTCAAGCACGATCATGTCGAACTTGTATCCCGCCTCTTCCAAGACGCACTTCTGTATCTCGGCGTAGTAGCCGAAGCGGCACGGCCCAACGCCGCCCGCCATTAAAAGCGTATCCGCCCCGGCCTCGATGGCCTCGATGAAGTTTCCGATCGTTACCTTCAACGGAAGGCATGCGAACTCTGGTGAGTAGCGCAAGCCCCGCTGCAGCGTCTTCGAGCTGGTGCGCGGCGGCACCAAATAATCGATTCCGGTGCGCGTAAAGATATCTATAAATACCCGATCAAGCTTTCCCATATGGGGAAACGTCACCTTCATTACATCGCCCTCCACCTGAGCATATCGATAAAGGCCTCAACGCGGGTTATCATGCCCGCCTCGCCGCTGTGCTCGTCGATTACCAGCGACATCAGCGGGATGCCGTGCTGTTTTTTGGCCTCGATCTCAAGCAGAACCTGTATTAAAGAATCCTGGCCGCAGGCAAATGAGAGAATATAGATGATGCCGTCGACCGACTTGGTCTGCATCCAGTGAAACGCCGCGCCGACGACCTCGCGCTCATACGACCAGAAAAGGCGCTTGGGCAGACGATTCGCCTCGCGCTCAAGCGTGGCATGCGGGATCATCTCCTCGGTCGCCACGTCGGCGCCCCAGTCCCTGAGCTTTTTTATTAAATTTAAGTTTACATAGGGATCGGAGACGTTATACGGATGCCCCGCGATGCCGATTCGTAAATCCCCGGTCGCCACATGTTTTTCCGCCCCCATTATGGCCTCGATCGGCGTGAGTCCCTCCAAAAGCTTTTTCTCATACGCCTTCTGGGCATGGATCCCGGCCGTCCAGGCCCGCCAAATCTTATACTTGCTGCTGGTAAAAAGCGACCCAAAATCGAAGAGAGCCTCGAAAAAACGCCGTTTGCCTAAACGCGCGTTAAAGGTGGGCTCAAAGATTTTAGGAAGCGGCTTGTCAAGCGCCCGCGCCAAGTCAGGCAGGCCCAAGAACTTCGGGCAGGTGTACGCACCGCTCTCGACGCTTATAACCCTTGGAATAAAGAGTGCGTCCACTTTGTCTTTAAGGTCGAGCAGGTGCCCGAAAAACACCTTTACCGGCAGGCAAAGCTCGTTTTCCGCAACGGATGTGCCCAGATTTATCGTCTTCTTTGTGGTGGGGTTGGAAACCACGACCTCGGCCCCAAGCCCTTTCAAAAACGTGTCCCATAACGGGTAATATTTGTAGTAAAGCAACGCCTGAGGAATACCTACCGTTGTACTCACCGCGTGAATACACCCCCCCGTGAAATTCTTAACTCTTTTACGGCCAACATTTAACAAAAACAGTATAATCGGTTGCTCGATGATTAGCATATCATTAGTTTAAGCAATCGCCTATAGGCGATTCTTTTGAAATACCCACGCGCGGTTATTTTAAACATTACATCCTCATCCTCGTCATCGGACCGCTGGTCATCGGCTTCGGTTGGCTGAACGGATTGCTCTATCCAAGGAGGGATTGAAGGGTGCATGCAACGATATTCATACCGTGGATTTCCCCTAGCAGGGGTTTTGTGCTAAATAGCTTTACAAAAACCGGATTTTAGCCGATAATGTAGCATAGCTAAGACGTGAATTCGTAAATGGGGGCTCGTTTTTAGACGGCCTTTATTTTTTTGTCGGTGTTGTAAGCTCGTTTTCGAGTGTCGCATAACCTAGCGTCGTAAGCTTAAAAGTCTTAAGACGCTAGGAGGTGGAAGATTTGGCAAAAGGTACAGTAAAGTGGTTCGATAACAGCAAGGGCTTTGGCTTTATTAGCCAGGAGGACGGCGGCCCGGACGTATTCGTACATCACTCAGCTATCAATGCCGACGGTTTCAAGACCCTTACCGAGGGCGCTACCGTCGAGTTCGAAGTCCAGATGGAGGCCAAGGGTGCCCGCGCATCCAACGTCGTCGTTATCGACTAATCAAAGATTTTAAAACAATAAGAAGCCACCTTTTCGAGGGTGGCTTTTTATTTTAGGGTTTGCCTAGATAACTAGATAATATTCAACGAGTCTTTAGCTTTTCAGGGCTATCCGAGTAGTTGTCCGTGGATACCAGCTCCATGATTGCCGGCAGTTCATCCGACTGCACTACATAATCCCTGCGTTGAGGACTGAGATTTGCGATATCGTAGATCGCCTTACTCACCTGATTCACCGAATAGGCAGCAAGTAGCGAGGCTAAAATAAAAGCAAAATAGAATAAAGCGGTTGATAGTGGTTTCAAAATAGGGCTTAAGAGTGCCAAAAGCGTTATATGAACAAGATAAACCTCGTAGGAGATGTTATTAACTGCGGGCAATTTCCAGTTAAGAGAAGCCACTTTAAATGCGATAATGAAAACTCCTAGCGGTAAGAAGGTAAATGTTATCGGATCTCCTTTCGGGTAATTATTCGCTACTGTTCCTATCCCCCAAACGACCACTCCTAGAGGAAAAAGCTTATGCAAAACGCGCTCGGTCTTCTCCCTGTCTTTTAAGAGCATCAATGCGACATAAATCCCAAAATAAAACGGGAATATCCAGACGAAGATTTGCGTCAAAAACGTCTTTAAATAATGAAAAGGAAAGATACCGTATAAAGTAAATGCGAAAACCTCCAGTATAAATATGCCCGCCAGCCCGAGATGACCGGTCTTTCTCGCAAAGCCATAAATGAATGGGAAAAGTACGTATAAGCGGATGATGGCAAACAAAAACCAGAAATGGGGCTGAAGTTTTTGCATGCGGGGTAGTTCGAGAAGCAGGATATTGCCCATCCATTGCAGGGGATTACTCGGAGGCGTTAGCGAGACATTACGACCAAGAAAGTAGAGGAGAAGCGCGGCTGAAATAGTAACCCAGAAAGGAACATAGATGCGTAAAAGCCTCGACCGGTAGAATTCCATCCACGTGATTTTTTTCTTGCTTAGTAATAGCGTAAGACCGATTCCACTTGTGGTAAAGAATAAAAAGGTGCCCTGGAAGCCGTTTCTTAAAGGAAGTTTGAGAAGCGTCCAATCTTTAAAGTAGATGCCAAAATCTCTTACAGTAGGATCAACCGCAGGCCAAAAGTGGAAGGTCATGATAGCTAATAACGCTAGGAGTTTTATGCTTTCTATCCAGTAAATTTTCTTATCCAAAGGTGTATGTACCTACGCATGCTAATGGTAGGGTCAGTATACCACAAGCAATAAAGGCCTCTACATAAAGTGGGACGTATTCCAATTGCTCCATGTAATATGCCTGGTGTCCGGCGTCAATTATTATTTCCTATAGGAAATAATAATTGACGCTAGGATCTCATGTTAGCAGCTTAAGGGACACACTCAAATCCCTGTTCTTTAAAATGCTTATCGAAAGTAAATGCCCTTTTAATTCCAAGCTTTCGCATAGTGATGAAACTAATACAATCTACGAGACTTAGCTTTCTACGATTTGCTGCAATAAGAGCAGTAATACCGGATAAGTGATTGACTTCATTAATCCACTCTACCGTAAGTATGGGGATAACATCATTTTGAAGCAGCGAAACCGCTTCAACGCCCAGACGGTGCTGTGCTAATGCAAAGGTTTCAACCAATACATAATTATGGCTAATTAATACCTCACTTTTGCTGATAATATCATTCCAGGCTTTTCTTGCTTGCATGTGATGTATATCATCAGCATCCATTACCGCAAGAAGAGCTGAGGTGTCGATAAAAACGCTCATGACCCGTATGACTCCGCTAGATACTTATCGTGGTTGGTCGATAGATCTTTAATGCCTGACTTGAATTTGCCGGCAACTGATAATGCTCTTTGCCGTCGCTCTTCATCAGAGGCTTCAACGTCTGATTTAATCACCGAATCAACACCTCGACGGACCAATTCTGCGATAGAAATATGTTTTTTGCTTGCCATCTTTTTCAAAGCGGTAACCTGCTCTTCAGTTAATTGAATCTGGGTTCTAACCATAACAATGCCTCCATGATTACATATTACTTATCATGTTATCATAAATTAGATCGACTGTTAACTTTATTCGGTTGAGTTATCCAAGAAAAGTAAATCAGGTTCGAATCCTTCTCGGGTTCAAAAATTTAGATCGGGATAGGGGGCGGCTTTCGCCGCCGACCCTCCCACACCACCGTACAAGCGGGTCCGCATA
>NZ_PFNG01000017.1:0-8529 GCF_002791875.1 Candidatus Aquicultor secundus
AAGAAGAAGGTTTCCGCACCCAAGATTCTTCAGTCGCTTCGCTCCTTCAGAATGACATCTAATCGCCGTTTGCTATTTGCTATAAGAATGACATCTAATCGCTGTTCACCGTTTGCTATAAGAATGACATCTAATCGCCGTTTGCTATTTGCTATAAGAATGACAACTAATCGCCGTTCACCATTTGCTAATCGCTCCTTCAGAATGACATCGAGCGATACTCTTCCTTAAAACCCACGCTAGACCTGCCTACCAAGACCCGCTATCTAGACCCGCATCCATTCACCAATTAACCCATTCACCCATTCATCCATTAACCAATTAACCCATTCATCCATTCATCCATTAACCAATTAACCAATTAACCAATTAACCCATTTACCATTACATATTCTTCTTAACCATAACCGTCGACAAATAGCCTACCTCGTCGAGTTCCGCTTCTGAGAGGCCGGAGAGGCCGGTTATGATGCGTTCGCTGCCCTTCTGGGACACTTTTTGGACAAGAACGGCGTTATCTTGCAGGCCCAGCTCGGTAAGCACGTCGATGAGGCCCCGCAGCTTTTCGCCGACTTTAAGAATGATTACGGTATCAAACATCTCGAGATACGGGCGGATTGCGGCGGTGTCGCGCGGCAATGGGATTATCGCCAGTTTCTCGTCACCGATTGCGATCGGGACGCCGGCGGCCGACGCCGATGCGAACGCCGAGCTTATCCCCGGCAGCGTTATGATATCCGCCTCGGGATACTCTTCTTTTAGTTTATTATACAGGTAGATATATGTGCTGTAGAAAAACGGGTCGCCGAGCGTTACGAACGCCGCGTTTTTTCCCTCACGTAAAATACCCGCGACCTCGGCTGCGGCCGTCGACCAGTGCGATTCCAGCTCGCCCTTGTCTTTGGTCATCGGAAAGGTCAATTCTATAATCTGCGCCTTCCCTTTAAGGGCCGGTTCGATAATCTTTCGTGCGATGCTGTTGCGCTTTGGGGCCGAGCGGGGTGTGAATATCACATCGACCGAGTTTAGAACCTCGACCGATTTAAGCGTTAGCAACTGCGTATCCCCGGGACCGATCCCGATCCCATATAATCTTCCCTGTGAAGCCATTTATTACTACTCCGTCCCTTCTAGCGATTGGGAAATCTAATTGTTTTTTAATCGCTATTCGCTAATCGCCAATCGCTGCTTCTATATAAAGAACACACGACTCGAGCCCATCCATTTCTGCAAGCGCCTCGACCGTGGTGTCTATAAGCTCTTGATCGGGGTAGGATAAGTTTTTTCCCACCACCGCGCGCCCGCCAACGCCCCGTTCGCGCAGGTGTCGCGCAATAGCCGGGGCGGTGAGCTTGTCGTCTGTGAGCAGGCAAATCTTTTTATTGTGCCCGGTAACCTTATCAAGCTCATCGAGCGACCGGCCGTGGACGGATGTGAACGCGACATCCTGCCACTCCTGTGCTATCAGGGCGAACAGTACTTGAACCGAGCTGATACCGGGCACCGCGTTAACGGGCAGATGGGGCAGACGGTTACGAATGGTTCGCAGGATGCTGTAGAAGCCCGGGTCACCGCTTACAACTACCACCGTGCTTTTGTCGCTGTTGCGCTCAAGTTCCTTGAGCGCCGAATCGATATGGCCGGTTATATAAAAGATTTCTTTGCCTGCGGTGTCAATCGAGTCCAACAGGCGCTTCCCGCCTATCAAAACATCTGCCGTGCCTATAATTTTTTGTGCCGCCGGGGTTATTAAATCCGGGTGACCTGGCCCTATGCCTACCACTGTTACCATTTTGAATCCCTTATAATATGTTTTGCGCTAGCATCGGTTGCAACGATGTCCCCTGAGAGCACCGTTATCGCCGTGCCTATCTCTATGCGCCCGCCTATGCGCTCGACCGCGCGGGCGGTCACTTCTTCGGCGATTTTATCGAGCAGGCGCGATTGCCCCATCTCAGATAGACCGACCGCAGCTTCCTCCGCCGTGTTTACTCTTAAAAGAAACATCATCGGCGCCGTATCCTTCGTGTATCCCCGTATCAGACGCTTCATTATCTCAACGGGGTCATCGGTTTTGCCGCTGTGCGTATCGAAAAACCCTCCCGCGACCTTTGCCATCTTACCGATGTGCCCGAGCAACAGCACCCTCTCGATTCCCTTTTTGGCGCAGTATTCCAGCATGTCGCCGACAAAGTTGCTCATCTGTATAACCGCGTCCTCGGGGAACTTGAGCTTGTTTTTCGCCACTTTCTCGCCCATATTTCCAGGGACAAGCGCCACCGTTTTATAGCCAAGTGCGCTTGCGATATCGACCTGGGGCAGCAGCGATGCGATAAGGCTTGAGAGCGACATCGGCCTTACTATGCCGGTTGTTCCCAGGATAGATATCCCACCGATAACCCCAAGCTTGGCGTTCATGGTCTTTTTCGCACGCTCGACGCCCTCGGGTGCGTATATCGTTACCTCGACGCCCTCGCCTTCCGGCAACACACCGCTCACGTTTTCCATAATCATTTTTCGCGGTACGGGATTTATCGCGGGCTCGCCTACCTGAACCGAAAGGCCCGGCTTTGTCACCGTTCCGATACCTTCACCGGCCGATATCGTTATGCCGCTCCCCCGTCGCTCGGCCCGAGCGTAGATTACCATGCCGTGCGTTACGTCGGGATCGTCACCCGCATCTTTTACAACGCCACAGCTTGCGGCGCTTACTACATTTATTTTTTTATCTGATTCTTTGGCTGATTCTTTATTTGTAGTTTCATCTTTGTCTCTAGCTATGTCCTGCCCGACCAGCTTAAGCGTTACCGTGCGTCCGCCGGGTAGCGTTACTTCGACTTGTTGTATGATTTCGCCCGTAAACAGCATGCTAACAGCGGCGGTCGATGCCGCCGCCGCACATGTACCGGTTGTGTAGCCTTTTTTGAGCTTTTTATTCAATAAACCGGCCCTGCTTACAGTTCTCATCACACGTAGCCCGCTATTCGCAATCCCCGCCGCATGCGAGCTTAAGAAGCGCGTTTACGGCCGCGGCGGCCATCGCGCTCCCACCCCTCGTCCCGCGAACGGTTATATATTCAAGGCCTGAGTTCATGAGCGCCTCTTTCGACTCGGCGGCCCCTACAAAACCAACCGGCGTGCCGATAACGAGCGCCGGTTTGGCAACGCCTTCTTTAACGATATCCAGTAGCTCGAAGAGGGCCGTAGGTGCGTTTCCGATGGCTACGATTGCGCCGTCGATATGCTCGGCGAGCGATCTCATCGCAACGGCGCTCCGGGTTTTGCCTCGCCTCTTCGCCTCGCTGTCGACCGTGCTATCATCTACTTTGCAGATAACGTTGTTGTCGTGAATCACGCTGATGCGGTCGCTGATACCCGTCGCTACCATGCGCACATCCGTTATGATCGGGCGTGAATCCTTAATTGCCGTTATACCGGCATCTATCGCATCCTCGGATATATCGATCGCGTCGATAAGCGAGAGATCGCCGCTCGCGTGGATAATTCTCTTTATTACCGTCTTTTCGGCTTTGCAGTACCCCCTCAAATTGGTCGAGGTCTCGATGATCCTGAAGCTCTCCGCTTCGATTTCAGACGGCTTTGTGATCATCACACCGTTTGAACTGGGAGTCCCACCGATCATACCTATAATCCTATCCACCAGAATGTCGGTGATCCTCATATCGGCGCCTATGTGGCAGGCCAGTTTTATGGTTACCGAGGGATGTTTCGCGCACTCCTCGTTGATAATGCCGGGGATGTCTTCTCTTACATGGTTTCCATCCGTTAAGAAGAGCGGCAACACAACAATATCGTTTGTTCCGGCTTCAACGAGCATGTTTATTACCTCAGGCAGACCGGGCTCGTTAAACTGCAACGCGGCGTAGTGAATGGCATCCAGCCGCAGCCTTTTCCTCAAGGAATCGGTGATATCCTTGAGAATATCCACCGTCTCCGATACCTTGCTCCCGTGACCCAATACAATAAACCCAGTATTCATTGAATCCCCTTAACTCCCTTTTGTACTCCGACATATCGAGATAAAGCGCTCCGCCGCCCGTAGGTTGCCCGCAAAATGCATATGAACGTACGACGCCAGCGCGTTTTTATACACAAAGCCTTCTTGAAAGCCGTTATCCATCGTATAGGCTTGATCAAGTCGGTTGCCAACCCCGGTTATGGACGAATAATGAAACTCATGCCCCCTGAGAACATCGCCCCGTGATGCGATCACCGAATCCTCGCGTGCGATTACCTCACGGTACCCTAATGTGGGGCGCTTTTGCATTTTACACTTAACAGGCAACGCACCGCTCATATTATATGCGTGACCGTCAAAGTTCTCAATGGCCCGGGATAAATACATCAAGCCACCGCACTCCGCATAGACCGGAACCCCGTCCTCAACCGCCCGCCGTATCTCGGCAGACATTGTACGATTTTGGGATAATTCCCGGGCATACACTTCGGGATAGCCGCCACCCAGATACAAGCCATCCAGCCCGGCCGGAAGATGCTCGTCTTCGAGCGGGCTAAAAAACACAAGCTCCGCCCCATGTGCGGCAAGCAGGTCAAAGTTATCATGGTAATAAAAGCTGAACGCTTTATCCAGCGCAACGCCGATTTTTACGCGCCGCGCACCGGGTGTCCGTATCGCGTGTTCTTTATACTTTGCAAACAGGTTGTCGTAATCAAGCTTAATTTGTCCTGATTCATGCGCCAGGTTAATAAGCGCATCCAGGTTAATATTTTCCTCGGCAAGGTCAACCAGGGCGTCTATGTAATCGGTGGCCGGGTCTGTTTCGGTTTGAGTTACCAGGCCGAGATGCCGCTCGGGGATATTCACTCGCGAGGTTCGCTTCACGCACCCCAGCACCGGCAATCCCGTCGCCCGCTCGACGGATGTTTTCACCATCGACTCGTGACGGTCACTGCCGATGTTGTTGAGGATGAACCCTTTCAGATTGACGGCCTCATCGTACTTCTTAAAACCAACCGCCACAGCCCCCGCGCTTGCCCCTATCTTGGCGCAGTTTACGACTATGACCACCGGGCTTTCAATCAACTTGGCGGCTTCGGCGGTGCTGCCTTCCGACAGGTCTCCGCGCCCGTCATACAACCCCATGACGCCCTCGATAACCGTTATGTCGCTGTCCGATGCCGAGTTTACGAAGCAGGCTCTTGAGGCCTCCTTGCCGATCATCCAGGTATCGATATTGCGCCCGGCCCTGCCTGTGACCATCTGATAATATCCTGGGTCGATGAAATCCGGCCCCACTTTAAACCCCTGAACGGTAAGACCCCGCCTTGTCAGGGCGGCCATAACCGCCAGCGAAATCGTCGTCTTACCAACGCCGCTCGAAGCGCCCGCTATAAGTATTCGTGGAAACGAGCTGTTGTGCCCTACCAAACTGTTTCTCCTCTTAACAACGTCCCCCTGCTTCTTAATGCATCCAAAAGCTTATCGTTATCGTCCGGGCGTTTTACCGCCACCCGGAAGTATTTGTTGTCCATTCCCGTGTACGAACTGCAATCCCGTATAACGTATCCCCTGGTTAGCAACGCTTTTTGAAGGTCGGGTGATGTGATTTGGGCTTCGATTCTTACGAGGATATAGTTTGCGGCGGGCTTGAACGGTGTAAGGTCGTCGATTCCCGAGAGGCCGACATAAAACCGCTGTGCCTCGCCGGCCAGCTTGGTTACGCTGTCCGCTACAAAGCCTTCATCGTTGAGGGCGGCTTTGCCCGCCGCTATCGCCAGGGAGTTGATGCTCCATGGATACTTCTCCTCGCGTATCCTATGCGCAGTCTCCGGGCCGGTCACCAGGTACCCCAGCCTCAGGCCGGCGATGCTGTATATCTTTGTCAGCGAGCGCAGCACTATCAGGTTGTTTCTCCGGGATGCCTCATGGATAAGGGTAGTATCCATCCCATCCGGGACGAAATCTATAAAGGCTTCATCTATCACCCAGGTCGTGTTCGGGTTGCTATCGACCGCATTAAGAAGGTCGTCTTTCTCTATTTTATAACCGCACGGGTTGTTTGGATTGCCGATTATCACGATGTCTACACCGGCCATCGTATTTGATATGGTCTCGACCAACCGGTCCGCCGAAAGCGCACTGTTGTAGAAAACTTTAGCGCCCGCATTTATGAGCGAAAGCTCGTACTCGGTAAAGCTCGGCACCGGCAGGAGCGCTTTTTTAGCGTTAAGGGCGCGCGGGATGAGATAGATAAGCTCGATGGTGCCGTTGCCGACGACAACGTTCTCCGGGCTTATCCCAAATTTCGCGGCTACTTCGGCGGCAAATGTCTCGGCCTCCTGCTCGGGATACTCGCCTATGCTGTCCAGGGTGTTCTTGATCGCGTTGATAATTTCGAGTGGCGGTCCGTACGGATTGATGTTTGAGCTAAAATCGATCAGGTCTATGGCTTCTATCCCCAAACTGCGTGCGAGATGCCTGGCATTGCCCCCATGTTTCTTTAGTTTATCTTTATCTTTTAAACTCACTTGCCCACCTGTATTTACAAACGTTTAACCGACTTATTACTATTGACCAACGTCTAAACTTTTAACCGACTTCTTAACATCTTTGCGATCCTTTCACAGTATCGCTAAGGAGCGCGGGATTATGTGTTTACAAATGCCTCATATGCCGCAACATCCGTCGCCTTGCGCGGCGGATACCGCGTATCCGCCGGGTCACTCCGTATGCCGCCGTTGATCACTTCCACAACGTAAGCATCCCATGAGCGCGGGATATAGTGCGATACTTTGTTAAAGAGGCGATGCCCAAAACCCTTCTCTACCAGCATACCCATAACCGTTCCGCTATGGGCGACGTTTACCCCGAGACCGCCCTTGGTTCTGCACACGGCCATCACATCATCGAGTTCCGGCTTATAGAGAAGCTTTTGGTTAAGGATGGAGCTTAACGAAGCGGCGCTTCCGATGAGCCGCAGGTTATTGCTTGCAAGGCCTTCAACCGCCATGTCGAAGGCCTCCTTAACAAAAAGCTTATCTGTATCTTTTAGCCGCGCTTTATCTTTATTAAAACGTATAGTATCCAGGTCTTTCGGGGGCTCGAGAGCAAGAATCTCTAAGGGCGGCGCCTCGCCCAGGGCCTGAAGCATGCGCCCTTTAAGATGATCGAAGGCAACAATACCGTCGAAGATTATCCCATCGGTCGGCTCTACCGAAAGCGCGATTTCTGCGATCTCATGGGGGTCTATGGGACGCCCGTGCACCTCAAATACCGCCGCCACTGCCGCAGCGATATCGGCCGTGCTACTCGCCATACCTTTACCCCTGGGAAGGCCACTTTGCACCAACACCTCGGCACCATACCCGGTTCCTATCCGCTCGAGGGCTTTTCGCAGAGCCGACGTGGTTTTATCATACTTAACATCATCGTTAGCGTAATTAGCGTCATTAGAGTTATAAGCAGTACCAGCATAATCGGCTACCCTGACCACGCCTTCTTTCAGTCCTGATACCCTCACATCCGAGTACCTGTTTATTGGGCACGTTATATGGAAATCAATCTCGCCGAGGGCACCCTGGACGAGTTCGCCGCAGCTCCCCGGCATCCTTACCCGGGTCTTCATCAATATTCTATCCCCTGCCTTGCCATAATACCCTGCTTAAACGGGTGTTTTATAAGCTTAAACTCGGTTGCGTAATCGGCGATATCCAGCAACTCTTTGGGAGCGTTTCTACCTGTCATTACCAGCTCGATTTTGCCCTTACATAAGCGCGCTACCTCTAGCACCTCTCCCAGGTCTGCCAGCCCCATGGAAACGGCGACGTTTATCTCATCCATGATAAGCATATCGCAGGAGTCGCTTTCAACCATCCTTCGCGCCTCATTTAGACCCTCGGCTATCTCGCCTTTTATCTCTTCAGCCGGCGGATGCGATTCCCCCAGCAAATTACCCCCAAAACGCTTTACTGTCACGTTCTTAAATTGCTTAATCTCGCGTATCTCGCCCGACTCCTCGGTAAGCGCCTTCATGAACTGGATAATACAAACCCGCAACCCACTCGCAACCGCCCTCAACGACAGCCCGATCGCCGCCGTAGTCTTGCCCTTGCTATCCCCCGTATAAATATGGATTAATCCAAGTTCCGTATTCCCGTTCAATCTGCACCCTTAATTACCCTATAAACTACCGGCAAGCATCACTTGTCATTCTGAACGCCAGCAATTGTCATTCTGAACGCCGACAATTGTCATTCTGAACGCCGACAATTGTCATTCTGAACGAAGTGAAGAATCTAGCGGGCACTCACGTACTTCTGTCACTGAGCTTGTCTAAGCTTTGATCTACCTTCCTAAGAAGAATCTATCAAGCATCTATCAAATCTATCAACCGCCCATAAACCATCTATCTCAGTCTGGTTCTCTAAGCTTAGACCCTCCTGCATAAGAAGAGGGTTTCTGCACCCAAGATTCTTCACTTCGTTCAGAATGACAATTAATCGCTATTCGCTCCTTCAGAATGACAACTAATCGCCGTTCACCATTTA
>NZ_PFNG01000047.1:0-8541 GCF_002791875.1 Candidatus Aquicultor secundus
GAGGATCGTCTCGCCGGGCTGGGGGTCGACCACGTGGGCGATTATCATCGAGCTTTCGTCCTGGGCATAAAACTGGCCTTCTTTAAATTGCGGCACGCGTGTGATATCCCCAGCATCCTTCGCTACCAGGGCTTCCGGCATATACATGCCAGGCTCCACCTGCCAGCCCGCCTCCTTGAGTTCATCGGTTAGCTTCTCGGGGGTTATCTTGAGCGTATTCACCCTGATCACAAGCTTGGGCGGGCGGTTATCCGCCTCGCAGAGGGCTTCGGTCTGCTCGATGCCGAATTCTTCAATCCACATCTTAACAATCCAAGGGGGATGAAAATATTTAAGCGATATATACCTGGCCGGGTCTTTTTCCTTATCCGGCCAGGGTAGATTATCTTTTTCACGCGCTATTGTACGTAAGAGACCGTTGACGAATTTGGATATGCCCGGATGGAAATTCTTCTTTGCGATAAGAACCGCCTCGTTGACCGATGCATGGTCGGGTACATCCATATACATGATCTGGTAGACGGACATTCGGGTAAGATCGAGCACAAGATCGGGGATTTTATCCGGCTTCTGTTTTGAGAACTGCTGTATGATCCAGTCGAGCGTCCCTTTTGCCCTCAAGGTACCGTAGGTAAGCTCGGTGGTAAAGGCTTTATCCCGCCTGTCGAGGTCGCTTTCTCGTAGCTTTTTTGGGAGAAGAAGGTTGGCATAGCTGCCCGTTTTATGGACGCGATGGATGACTTCAAGTGCGATTTCGCGCGCCGTCTTCGCCATTGGCTAATCCCCGAGCCCTTGGCTGCGAACCACTGTTCCCAACCTGTCGCCGACTTTGAGACGATAGCCGCGCATAAATTCCGCACCGCTTATCTTCTTCTTATTGGCGGGCTGGACCTCGACGAGGAGTAACGGCTCGGTTCCGGTGGCGACGTAGGGACCGGTATGTTTATCGATATGGATAATCGTGCCGGGCTCCGCCTGGGCGGTGTCCGGGATAACCTGCGGGGCTTTTGCCGCCCACCAGACCTTAAGCAACGTGTCGTCGAAATGGGTGTGGGCGCCGGGCTTTGGGTTGAGACCTCTTATCTGGTTGAAAATTGCCTCGGCCGGTTTTGCCCAGCTTATCTCGAGGTCTTCATCATCTATTTTACCGGCATAGGTAATTTCCGCCGGGTTCTGCTTTGTGGGTTGGATGGTGCCGCTTTCTATCCTGGCAAGCGCTTTGATTATAAGATTAGCGCCGACGGTAGACATCCGCAAAGCCAGAGTTTCCGCGGTATCCTGCGGCTCGATTTCGATTTCCTGCTGCAGGAGGATATCGCCCGCGTCGAGTTCCCGGACAAGCTGCATTATGGTGACACCGGTCACCGTATCGCCTTCCATTATCGCGCGCTGGATCGGGGCGGCGCCGCGCCATCTGGGAAGCAGCGATGCGTGCACGTTGATAACCCCGTATTTCGGAATATCGATAAGCCATTGGGGAATGATTTTGCCGTAAGCGAACACCACACCGATATCCGGCTGTAGCTCTTCCATCTGTATCCTGAACCGGTCGTCTTTTAAGGTTACGGGTTGGACGAGGGGAATGCCCTCTTCAAGCGCTAGAAGCTTAATGGGGGGAGCGCCGATTTTCTGCCGGCGGCCGGAGCGTTTATCGGGTTGGCTCACAACGAGAACCACCTCATGCTCTGAATCGACAATCCTCTTTAAAACCGGGACCGCAAGCTGCGGTGTACCCATGAAAAATGCGCGCATCGTTACCTTTCGTACTTTATACCAGCGTCTTCCCCGCCAGATCCTTTAAGGCCCGGCGGCGTTCCTCCGGGCTCGTCCTATCCAGGATGAGGATACCATGTATGTGGTCCACCTCATGCTGGAGCGCACGTGCAAGAAGCCCTTCGGCTTCGAACTCGACCGGCTCGCCTTTTTCATTCTTGGCCTTAAATCGTATCTTTGTCGACCGCGGGATCATTACCTGAATCTCCTGGGGATAAACGCTGAGGCATCCTTCTTCCCCCTCCTCGGTCTCATTACCATACCAGGTAATTTCGGGGTTCAGGAATACCATCAGGCCCTCATCGATATCGACGACGACTACGCTCTTTAGAATTCCGACCTGGTTTGCGGCAAGCCCGACCCCCGGCGCGGCGTACATCGTGTCGGCCATGTTCTTTATTAATTTATGCAGCTCATCATCTATTTTCTCTACCGGCAACGTCTTCTCTCTCAGCACCGGATCGGGAAATTTCCTAATCGGCAAAACCGCCATGTCTAAATTTCACCCTTCTTTATGTATAGCTTTCAGCACTCAACTGTCAGCTAAACCTTCTTCTTTTATAGCTATCAGCATTCAGCATGATCCAGACTTCAGCTAAAACCATTATACATAAGGATGCTTTATCTAAGCTTAGACTCTTTTGCTTATTAACAAAGAGACTGCATCCAAGATTCTTCAGTCGCTTCGCTCCTTCAGAATGACACCTAGGAGTACTTTTATAAACCCACAGGCTCAACCCTTATACTGCTTAGTGCTTACTGCTTACTTACTGCCTCTCCGGTTTCCAGCAGTACCATGGTCCCGATGCGCACTATCTGTGCTTACTGCCTACTGCTTACTGCCTACTCTAAACCCGCATCTAGACTCACTGCTCTAGTTGATAACTGAATGCTGAACGCTTCTTTTAGAGTACCCAAACGGGGTCTACATCTATAGATAAGATTACTACGTTTTGATACTTTTCAGGAACGAATCGACGAAAATTATCTTCCAAAAAGCTTTTTATTGTCAAGTCGTCACGGACCTTCAGTAATATGTGCCAGCGATAGTCGCCCTTGACCTTAAGGAGCGGGGCCGGCGATGGCCCCACGATATCGGCGGCCTCATCAAGGCCCGCCGCGGCTATGATCTTGGCGGCCCGTTTGGCAAGGCCTACTACCGGTTCGGGCTCGGCGCCCGAAAAGAGCATTCTGACGATGGTTGAAAACGGGGGATAATTGAGTTCCCGGCGGAACTCGATTTCCGTCTGGTAGAACTCGTCGTATCCTGCTGTTAACACGGCCTGGAGAGGATAGCTTTCGGGCGTATGTGTCTGGATTACGACGCGGCCCGGTTGCTCGCCACGCCCGGCGCGACCGGCTACCTGCATGAGAAGCTGAAACGTGTGCTCGGCGGCGCGAAAATCCGGCAAGTGGATGGATGTGTCGGCGTTGATAACCCCGACCAGGGTGACCTCGGGAAAATCCAGTCCTTTGGCGATCATCTGCGTTCCGAGAAGAATCGCCGACTTCTCGTTTTGAAACATCGCCAGGCGCTTCTGGTGGGCGCCTTTACGGGACGTGGTGTCGGCGTCCATCCTGATAACCGGCACACCCGGGTACAGACGGTCGAGTTCGCCCTCGACGCGCTGGGTCCCGACTCCCGGATAATTAATTTCACTGCCCCCGCATTTCGGGCACGTATCCGGCGCCCTTGTCGCAAAGTTACAGTGATGGCAGCGCAGGCTGTGATTAACGGAGTGGTAGGTAAGCGAAACAGAACAGTTACGGCACTTTGGCACAAACCCGCAATCCTGGCAAATTATGAAATTAGAGAATCCCCTGCGGTTCAGGAAAAGAATCGCTTTGCCGCCGGCACCCAGGGTTGCGTTGAGTCTATTTACTAAAAGCCCGCTAAAGATAGGGCGTATTTTTTGGAACGGCTCGTCGCGCATATCGACGATCTCGATGCGCGGCAGTTGCCGTTTTTGGATGCGCCTTCGCAAAAAAAGCGGCCGGTAGATGTCATTCTCCGAGCGCCATTTGGATTCTAGGGACGGGGTAGCGCTTCCAAGGATGGCGCAGGCGCCTTCAACCTCGGCCCGCTTTATCGCAACATCTCGCGCGTTATACCTGGGGTTTCTACCCTGCTTGTAGCTGGCCTCGTGCTCCTCGTCCACGACGATGACGCCAAGGTTGGAAATCGGGGCAAATACCGCCGAGCGGGCGCCGACCACAACGCGGTACCTGCCTTCCTGGATGCCCCGCCACTGGTCGAACCGCTCGCCCCCTCCGAGGCCGCTGTGCAAGATTGCGACATTTTCGCCAAACCTCGCCTTGAACCTGGCGACCACCTGTGCGGTAAGCGCGATCTCCGGAACCAAAACGATAGCCCCTTTACCCTGTTCGAGCACGCGCTGAATCGCACGCAGATAGACCTCCGTCTTACCGCTTCCGGTAACACCCTGAAGCAGAAATACATCGCTCGATCCTTTATCGATGGCGGGCAGAATCGCGGAAAGCGCGCCCTCCTGCTCGTCGGTAAGCTCGAAGGTCGTATCCTTATGGAAGAAGTATTGCTCGGGCTCCCTGTTAACCACACGTTCTTCAATCCGCACCAGGCCGCGCTCGACCAGCGCCTGCAGCGACGAATGCGGGGCCTGTGAATCCGCCAGCAGCTTTGCCACCTGCCGCGAACCGCACATGACAAGTGCCTCATATATCTGCCGCTGCTTCGGCGCACGCTTGAATTCGGCCGTTGCAGATTCGGCCCGATCATTGCTCTGCGCAACAAGAACCGCATAGCGTGCCGTATATTCCTTAACCTTTGGTTGCTCGATCTCGTAAATGCGCTCAACAAGGCCCAGCGCTTGCAGTTTGCTTACAACCGACGAGATATCCTTACCGCCGGTCGCTGACTTTAAAGCTTCGATCGGGGCCTCCCCGCCCAGGTCCTTTAATGCGTCGATGATTTCGGATTGTCGCGGAGTCACATTCACCGGCGCGGCGCCCGCAATTCTGATCAATTGGATAATCTTGCTTCCGCGACCGGGTGGGATGGCAAGCTTTAACGCCTCGCCCAACGTCGAAAGATAATGTTTGGCGATCCAGCGGCACACATCGACCATGCGCTCATCAAAAACCGGGCGCTCGTTAAGAACCGCCTCAATCGAAACGAGCTTTTTTGCCTCCGAGGTGTCGGTAAAACCGACCACGTAGCCGATCTGTCTCGTTCTTCCAAAGGGGATTAACACCACCGAGCCAACGCTAATTTTCGAGGCAAGCACTGGCGGAACAAGGTAATCAAAGATACGATCGACTTCTCTTACCGGAAGGTCAACGATGACTTCAGTAATAACAGACATACCTATCCCAGGGTTGTAAGTTCCTCATCCAAATCCTTCAAGCCCGCTTCTTCTCTAAGAATAGCGGCTTTATCGGTTTTCTCCCAGGTAAAGTCCGCATCCTCGCGGCCGAAGTGACCGTAAGCCGCCGTCTTCCTGTAAATCGGGCGCCTGAGATCGAGGTCGCGGATGATTGCCGCAGGCCTTAGGTCGAAGTGCTTGCCTATGAGCGCTTCTATCTCTTCGGTCGGGAGTTTCTCGGTACCAAAAGTCTCGACCATGATGGAGACCGGGCGAGAAACACCGATCGCGTAGGCGATTTGCACCTCGCAACGCTCCGCGAGGCCCGCAGCTACGACGTTCTTTGCAACGTACCTTGCGGCATATGCCGCCGAGCGGTCAACTTTTGTCGGGTCTTTTCCGGAGAACGCGCCGCCGCCGTGGCGACCAAGACCTCCATAGGTATCTACGATGATCTTGCGACCGGTAAGCCCCGTATCGCCCTGCGGACCGCCTATCTCAAATTTTCCGGTTGGGTTAACCAGGATTTTAACCGTGTCGTAGTTGATCAACTCAGCCGGCACGGTCGGCTTTATGACTTTCTCGATGAGTGCGGGCCTGAGTTCTCCGTCTATGTCGATATTCGGGGCATGCTGTGTCGAGATAATGATAGTATCTACCCCAACCGGCCTACCGTCTTCATATGCTATCGTCACCTGGGTTTTACCATCCGGGCGCAGGTACGGCAGCTGGCCGGATTTCCTGACCTCCGACAACTTATATGCAAGCTTATGCGCAAGCAGAATCGGCATCGGCATTAGCTCGGGTGTCTCGTTGCAGGCATATCCAAACATCATGCCCTGATCGCCGGCGCCCTGTTTATCCAAATCCTCATCGGCACCAACAACACGGTTCTCATAGGCATTGTCGACGCCCTGGGCGATATCGGGTGATTGCGGGTCGATGCTCGTCATAATACCGCAGGTGTCACAATCAAAGCCAAACTTCGCCCTGGTGTAGCCCACATCGCGGATGATCGACCTGACCACGCTCGGGATATCCACATATGTGCTTGTCGTGACCTCGCCGGCCACAACAACCAACCCCGTCGTTACCAGCGTCTCAACGGCAACTCGCGCCATCGGATCATCCTTGTAGATGGCATCAAGGATACCGTCGGATATCTGATCCGCGATTTTATCCGGATGTCCCTCCGTCACCGATTCCGATGTTACCAAATACCTCTTACTAGACAACTTACTACCCCCTTTTTTCTAATAAAAAAACCCTCGGCCTGAAAGAGCACGAGGGTTTACATTCTTAACTTTATAAACCTTCTCTCATCTTTCAGAAACCTTTTGCGGAAAGGCGATGCCTTCCCAGTCTGCAGGAGTTAGCACCTTAAAAACGGATTACGCTTACGAACCCGTTTCCAGGTTGCCGAGGCTTCACAGGGCCAGTCCCTCCACCTCTCTGGATAAGAGCCGATATGTATGCCGCCTGCCGGCGGTTGTCAATGTGCTTGGCTTAATGCGTTTCTACTAGCAGATTAGCAGATAAAACCACCTGAAGTCAAGCAACAGCCAGGGCTTCTGAACAACTAAAGTTATCCCCGAATACTGTCGATATCAAACCCTGTCAGGTGGTTAATTTTATGATTATTGTCTTAATACTATGAAAATCATTATTATTGGCGGAGGTAGAAACGAGACTTCTACGCTGCAGACGCTGGCGGAAACGACATCAATCGAAATACTCGGCATTGTAATCGAACCCTACGACGAAGAATCAATCGAACTTGCAGAAGCATTTAACATCCCCATCGTTCACGATTGCGGCGACCTCTCAGAAAAAACCGATATTGACTTGATCGTCGACCTGTCCGAACCGGACGGTGTCGGCAAGAAAAACTGCGATCGCAAACCCGTCGGCGTCGATGTTATCGACCGCTCGACCGCGAAGCTGCTCTGCCGTCTTCTTCAATCTGAAAGCAGGAGCACTTACGACCTTATTGATAAGCTAACTCGAGAGCACTGGTCTCTTTACGAGATCGGTATCAGCCTCTCTTCCGCTAAAGACCTCGCCGAAGTCTCGCAAAAGATTGTCGAGCAGGCAACGGTACTCACCAATGCACCGGCCAGCAGTCTTGCGATTTACGACGAGGAGCCGGACGAAATGTATTTTTCGGCCTCAACCGGCTTTAGAAGCGGCATTGCAATCCAGAAAAGCTGGAAGCCGAGAGAAAACGGCCTCACTAACTATATCCTGAACCACAAGGGCCCGGTGACTATATCCAATATGGATAACCACCCGGAGTTCCATAACCCAGAGTTGGTGAGCGAGGGGGTAAAGTCGCTTATCGCCTGTGCGCTGACGCTGGATGAAAAGGTAGTCGGAATCATCTATGTCGACGACTTCAACCCAAGGGACTTTACCGAGCACGATATCTCTATCATCTCGCTGTTGTCGACATATGCGGCCATGGCAATCGAGAAAGCGAAGCTTCTTGAGGAAACAAGACTGCTCTCGATCACCGACGACCTCACGCAGCTCTACAACCACAGGTACCTCGTGCAACAGCTTTTAACCGAGCTTAGCAGGGCAAAGCGTTATCAGGAGCCCCTCTCTTTTATAATCATGGATATCGATAATTTTAAGCAGTACAACGACACGCACGGGCATGTAAAAGGCAACGAGGTTTTAAAACAGCTTGCCGCTCTGTTAAAGAAGGTAAGCAGGACATACGATATCGTTTCCAGGTATGGTGGCGAAGAGTTCACGATTGTCTGCCCCAAGACAAACAAGCAAAACGCGTTTGATTTTGCCGAACGCATCAGGCGCATGATAGAAAACACCGAGTTCCCCGATGCGCACACGCAACCGCTCGGCCGCATTACCGTAAGTATTGGAATCGCCGGCTTCCCGGACGACACACGCGACCCGCTTGGGCTCATCGATAAAGCGGATATAGCACTTTATCTGGCAAAAGGTTCGGGTAGAAATTGTGTCTGCGCTTACGACGAAATTGAGGATACGGCAATGTGAGCGGCAACCCAATCAAGGATTTTCTCAGCCAGTTCGGTTTTTTTATAGGTTATAAGGTCCCCTACCGGGCCTTTTTTGTTTATGAGGACTGCGAGGTTAAGGTCACTGCCGAACCCAACACCGGGGCTCGCTATGTCGTTAGCGACGATGAGGTCGATATCTTTTTTCTTAATCTTTTTAGTTGCGTTCTCGATGATGTTCTCCGACTCGGCGGCAAAGCCGACTACCAGCTTGTTCCCCTTTTTCTTGGAGACCGCCTGCAGGATATCCGGGTTAAGCTCAAGCTCGATGCTCTTTGGCATTCGCTCTTTTTTTATCTTCTCGATGCCTGAGGACGACGGTCTGAAGTCGGCGACCGCAGCCGTCATAACGACCGCATCCACTTGATAAAGGTTCTCCA
>NZ_PFNG01000143.1:0-5832 GCF_002791875.1 Candidatus Aquicultor secundus
TTAATCTTTTTGCTTACTAAATCTAAATCTGGCGTTTAAGTTCGTATTCAGTGTTACCGATACGAAAAAAGTTGTTGTAAAAAAGTTCAAATCTTTAAAGGTAAAACCTGGTTCTTAGAGAACTAACAGCTAATAGTAAGTACGAACCAGGCTTTGCAGCTAGTAAGCAGAAAACAGGCAGAATAGTACAGAACAGGGGGTAACAAGAATGAGTGAGGAGCAAAACACAGCAGCGAGTTCGAGCACCGGTCTCGATCCTAAATTGGCGGCTTTCTTAGCGTATTTGTTTGGCATCATAGGTGGAATCGTTTTTATTGTAATTGAGAAAGACAACCGGTATGTCAAGTTCCACGCATGGCAATCGGTAGCCTTTGCGGTGGCGCTATTCGTCGCATGGGTAGCTTATTCCATCATCGCGGCTATCCTTGGCCATATTCCGGTTCTCGGATGGCTCATAGACCTCGTGCTTGGCGCGGCTATCTCTATCGGCGGCCTGGTCGCATGGATCATCCTTCTTATCAAGTCATTTTCAGGCGAAGAGTACAAGCTCCCGTTTATCGGCGATTTTGCAGAGCAGAGGATCCAATAACGTAAAGCACTTATAAAAGCGGGTTCATTCCCCGCTTTTTTCTTTTGCATAGGTTTTTAGCAGTTTTACAGAAATTTTAGTGCTGACAGCTCGGGCAAAAGTAGGTTCCCCGCCCAGACAGTTCTATCTTCTCTAGGATATGCAGAATTGGTCAAGTTTTTTATTACTGCGAAAACATACCGGTGAGGCTGGTTTTGGCGAGAACTTTTCCATCCAAGGCTTGCTCAAATCGGTCCGCGGCCGGTTGTTCGGACATCGATGCCGTATCGACGTTCAGGGCATAGATTGTGGTAACGTAATTATGTGGGCCGGAGCCGGGTGGGGGTTGGGGGCCGCCGTAGCCGGGGGTGCCAAACGTGTTGGTAAGTTCTTTTGACCCTGCCGGCATCTTCTTGCCAGAAGCGCCTTCGGGGAGCGATGTCGTGGCAGCCGGGATATTGATTACCATCCAGTGGACCCAGTTGTTTGCGCTCGTATCGATTATTGAGATAGCAAAGGATTTTGTGCCCGCAGGGGCATCTTGCCACCCAAGGGGTATTGAGATGTTTTGACCGCCCGGTACGCCGGTGTTGGCGTATTTGACCGGGATGGCGCTATTGTTATGAAATGCGCTTGATGTCAGTTTCATAGTGCTCGCCGCCGTTGTCGATGTAATCCCGACTGTCGTTGAGAGCGTTGTTCTCTCGGCTGTTGCGGTTACGCCCGTTGTTTCAGTTTTACCACTGCAGCCGGTAAAAATAACAGCGCAGAGCGTAAGAATCATAACAAACAACAGGCGTAGCTTTCGTTGAGATAATCGTTTCGAGCATCGCGTAGAAAACATCAGTATATCCATACCTTAAGAATAGTTAAACCGCTTGCTCTATTCAAGCTCGTCTTCGTCCTCTTCTTCGAGCCTCAGCTCTTTGAGAAGCTGTTTAAGGGGCTCTATAACCCCTGTTTTGACCGCTTAGGTAATCTAAATCTATCTGATTGACGTTGAGTTCGATTACCTCTTGCACCCAAATGATTGCGCTTGACTCCTCGCCGAAGACGAAATCTTTGAGTTTATCGATAGAACCGATAGAGCTGTGTAGAACGATTAGCGGCTGGGATGGTCGCCTCTGTTGGGGAGCATTACGGAGAGAAAAGCGGTGGGAGGCTATTTTTTGGTCTTGCATGTAAAATGGATATCCGGGATTGTGACAGTATTACCCGCAGTAACCGTTACAGTGGTAAGGTTTGAATCGACAGGAACATAGTTCTTCGCCCAAATCTTTAGAAAGTAAGTACCGGGTTTGACGTTCTTAAAGATGAAGTCACCCTTCTTGTTTGACTGGGCAGCCCTGTCAGTAGCCTTTAGCTTTTTGCCCTTCTTGGTCATCAAGCGCAAATGCACATGGGCAAGCGGCGTACCGGATGCCGTAATTGTTGTGGTTGGAGTATCGGTGGCCCCAATAGTCGGCGTCGTCGATATCGACGACGATGTATCTGTTGAGGTTACCGGCGAGGTTGTTGTTACCGATGTCTCGCACGCGATGTCGAGAATCGTTTTGCCCACAACCGAACCGAACTTTGCCTTCTTAGCTTTGCCTTTGCTGCAACTCGTTTTAATATCACCATTGCCATGGCTCGGACTGGCAACCGCAAGCCCAACAAACATGAAGCAACCTAGAACAACTGCGAGTAAGATTCTGGCTCCCTTAGAAAACATAGTATCTCCCTCCTTCCGTAATCTGTTTACCGACTATCCGCTAGCAAGCTTAGCTATCGATCTAGCCGGAATCTCTAACTAATATAACGAAGGGAACCTCCTATCGTTACGGGCGAAGTGAAAATAAATTATTTTGAAACATCTAGTTATAGCGCTCGCTACAGCGGAAAAAATGTCAGCCCTACACCTTCCGAGCTAAGAATGTGATAATAATAATGGTAGGTGGTTTGTCTTCGATAGGCCATTTTGAGAATGCGAGGAACAGCAACGGCACGCTAGTTTGTATAGCGTGCCACAATTCATCTAGAGCGGATGTATTTATGCTTATTCGTACGAGAGACCTTCGACTATCTCGCGCTTCAAGGCGGCCTTCGACGGGATTGCCGAGCCAATTCCGGTAAAGCCGATCGCTACGGCAAAACCGATGAGGATCGCGGGCCAGGGAACGTAAAAAGCGAGGGGAAGGTCGTAGGTGTTAGCACTTACGAGTATGAGCGACTTACCCAGACCGACGCCGAGAAGAGCACCCAAGACACCGCCCATAATTAGCCCTTCGTTACGGATGATGTTCTTAATTTGCCTCCGGCGTGCGCCCAATGCCCTGAGCGTGCTCAACTCGCGGGAGCGCTGCAGGATCGAGATTAGCGAGGAGTTGATAATCCCGAACGCAGCAACGATCAAGGCGATATATACGAGCAGGTTGTTAAGAGAAAACGCCTGGCTTATCATGCCAGATATCTGTTTTTTAAACTCGGCGCCTTCACGGACCTGTATTCCATGGCTCTTCCCCCAGCGATCCTTTATAGTTTTGCTGGTTGCGGCGATGCTCTGGCCTTTCTCAAGCTTCATTTCAAAGCCGTCAACAGCATCGTCCTTCCAATACTCCTTATAATCGCCCCTGCCAACTATGAGTATGCCGGGCTCTTGAGAGAAGTAGTTTATTAAGGCGGTTATCTTGAAGGGTTTTTTGCCGGAAGGCGTGTTGAGCGTTACGATGTCTCCCTTTTTATAGCCAAACTTCTTGGCGAGCATCGTCGACACGACGATCGTTCCTCTTTTTTTGAGGTCGCGCACCATTTGCTCGTGCTTACCGTCCTGGGGAATTAAATCGTTTACGTCAAAATACGTGTTCATATCGAGGACGTGAAGCATTACGTTGTTATCATTTATTTTAAGATAGCCAGTAGTGAATGTCGTCATGGCTTTTATCCCCTTGACGGTAGCCAGTTTTTTACCGAAATTTTCGGTCATCGGAACATTAGCCGAGCCGTTAAAGAACGTGGTCTGAACCAAAATATCCCAGCCGAGCATTTTGTTGAATTCGTCGTCTAGTAATCGCGTCATGCTGGTGACTAGAGCGCTCATGCCGATCATCATGGTTAATGCGATCATCATACCGGTTACGGTTGCCGAGGTGCGACCGGGGACACGGCGGAGGTTATCGAGCGCGGTTCGCAATACAAACGAGTGCACGGAGCCACGTCCGATTGAACTCGACAGTAAGTGCGGCATAAGAAGAACGCTTCCTAAGAATGAGAGAAAGATGCTGACCATTGAGAGATTACGTAGCTGGTTGGGGTCCCTGGCAAAGCCCTCGGACATGCTCGGCAAAGCAACAACCGCAATAATTATTCCGATGCCGGTGAAAAACACGAGTGCGCTTACAATAAGCTTCCAGGTGCTGCTGGCGGGTCGCCACGCGGTCTCAAAGGGCTTGAGCGCCTCAAGCGGCGCCACGTTGAGCATCCGCGTCGCCGGGCCTATCGCTGCAAGCGCTGAAACGAGTGGCCCCATAAGCAGGCCCATGGCAAGGATTTGTGGGGTCAGCCCAAAATCGGTAGCACGAATTTTTTCCATGGTGAGGATATATCCGGTAAGGCCCCCCGACATGACGCGCGCCAACCCTGCGCCCACGATGGTGCCAAAAAGCGAACCGATAAAGCCCAGCATTATAGCCTCCGCAATCACCAGGCTGAATATCTTGCGCCGTCCAAGACCAAGCGCACGAAGCGTGCTAATGCCGAAGCGACGCTCCTCAACGCTGATCTCGAGATTATTGAATATCAGAAATGTGCCGACGAAGAGGGCCAGCATGGCTGCAAGGTTTAACATATACGCCATGGAATCAAGGGACTTTTGCACGTCGCCACCCCTGGCCGAGGGTATCTCGACCTCGGCCCGCCCGTTGAGTAGAGCCTTAACGCGTCGCTGGACGGTTTCGGGTTTTTCGTCAGCTTTAAGTATGAGGTCGACCTGGTCGACTTTTCCCGTGCGGTTGAATGTATACCGGGCGGCAGTGATATCCATGACTGCAAACTGTCCCGCGTTTGTGTGTCCCGGCCCTGTCTCGGCGAGAAGTCCGACAATCGTAAGCTTTTCTATGCCGTTTACGCCCACCAGACCAATCCTATCACCAAGCGCTAGCTTGTTCTCGTCTGCCCATGTTTTGGTTATAACGATACTACTTGTCTCGCCGGCCTTGATCTGCCTGCCCTTTGTGAACGTATAGTCCCTGGCAGCGGTATCTTTTTTCGGGTCGATACCGTAGACCAAAAGGCCACCGTCGGGCTTATCCTTAACGGATACCAAGGTGTCGCTAATGACAAGCGGCACCGCCGCCTTTATACCCTTCACCGACGCAACTTCGTCTACCATGGAGGCGGGAAGACCACTCCGCGTGTTCGGCATAACTTGAAGGCCGGTTTTGCCGGCCGCGGTGTCGATCAGCGAGCGATAGGATCGCAGGATGCTCTGATTGACGAGCATTGTCGCTACGACCATTATGATGCCGAGTGAGACCCCGAAGATGATCGTGGCGGTACGTAACTTGTGCTTACTGAGGTAGCGAAGGTTAAAGGTTCGAAATAAGGTTAACACCGGAGACCTCCATTTCCTCATCGACCCGGCCGTCTTTTAGCCGGACGATACGTCCGCCGTATGCGGCGGCTTTGGCGTCGTGGGTGACCATCACGATGGTTTGATTAAACCGTTCCTGGCAATCTTTGAGGAGATTTAATATCTCTTCACCGGTCTTTGAATCGAGGTTTCCGGTCGGTTCGTCGGCAAGGATAAGAGCGGGTTTAATAACGAGCGCCCTTGCGATGCCGACGCGCTGCATCTGACCGCCGGATAATTCTTCGGGGAGGTGATCGCACCATTTGGCGAGCCCTACCGCCTTGATGACCTCGTTGGCAAAACTACGCGCTTCCGGCGTATTCTGGCCGGCTATTTTAAGGGGTAGCAGTACGTTCTCGCAAGCGGTTAACGTCGGTAGCAGGTTGAATTGTTGGAAGATAAAGCCCACTTTCTCTCTACGGATCTGGCTTAAATCATCATCTGAGAGCGATGACAATGAGATATCGTCGATCAACACATCTCCTGAAGTCGGCTTATCGAGCGCGCCCAGAAGGTGTAGCAAGGTGCTTTTGCCGGAACCGCTCGGACCCATGATAGAGAGAAACTCACCCCCCTTTATCATAAGTGAGATACCGTCGAGCGCTCTGAACTCGGTCTTTCCCCTCTTGTAGACTTTTGCGACATCCCTTACCTC